>NZ_JAUPTE010000036.1:27804-63692 GCF_036701705.1 Microcoleus sp. w1-18aA5
TGGAACTGGTTCTGATTCTGGTTGAGGATGTTCTCTCAACTCTACGGTTTCTGGAACTGGTTCTGATTCTGGTTGAGGATGTTCTCTCAACTCTACGGTTTCTGGAACTGGTTCTGATTCTGGTTGAGAATCATAAAGCAACTCTTCAGTTTCTGGAACTGGTTCCGATGCTGAATGAGAATCATAGAGAGACTCTTGCCTATCTGAAACTTGGAGATTTTCGACAATCGGTTGCGATTCGGATTGATGAGAATCCGCGATCGAATCTTGAATTTCTGTGGCTTCTTGGAGATTTCGATCGACCTCCGGTTCGCTGTGAACCAGATTTTCTGCCGGTTTCTTTTCAGCCGCTGTCAGCCTTAAAAACACATCTTCCAGAGTAGCGCGAGAGCGACGCATTTCGCAGAGTCCGAATCCAGAGGCGAGGATAGCTGTAGCAATTTCTCGTCCGGGTTCTCTTTCCGGTTCGCACAATGCCCGCAGGCGGTAGCGACCGACTAAAAATTGATTGCTTGGAATCAATTCCACCGATCGAACTCCCCGCAAATTTTCCAAAGAAGGCAACAGCAGACTGTTTACCAAATCGGCCTCGCCTTCAACTTCGACTTCGTAGCCCTCTCCCGCAGCCAACTCTACCATCAAATTTTCGGGACTACCCGCAGCGACGATTTTACCGCGATTGATGATGGTAACGCGGTTGCAAGTCATGCTGACTTCCGGCAGAATGTGCGTGGAAAGAATAATTGTGTGCTGGCCACCAAGGCTTTTGATTAAATTGCGGACTTCGATGATTTGTCGGGGGTCGAGGCCGACGGTTGGTTCGTCTAGGATAATCACTGGGGGGTCGTGGACGATCGCCTGCGCGATACCGACACGCTGGCGAAATCCTTTAGAAAGCTTGCGGATTAAAACTTTGCGTTTATCAACCAGGCCGCAGCGTTCGATCGCGGAGGTAACTCGTCGCGCGCGATCGCCCGCAGGTACTTGCTTAATCCGGGCGACAAAAAACAGAAACCCTTCCACAGTCATTTCTGGATACAGTGGCGGGTTTTCCGGCAGATAGCCGATGCGCTGTCTGACGGCCATCGAGTCTTCGTGAACATCCATGCCGGCGATGCGGGCCGTACCGCTGGATGCCGGCAAATATCCCGACAAAATCCGCATGGTTGTGGTTTTGCCAGCGCCGTTTGGCCCCAAAAACCCGAGAATTTCTCCTGATTCGACCGAGAAGGACACGTCCGCGATCGCTGCGGTCGAACCGTAAGTTTTGCTTAAGTGTTCTACTTCAATCATTTGTCAGAAGTCACGCGATTTTAGGTTTTAGGTTTTAGATTTACTTTACCAACCACAGGCGGGACGCCTGTTCCACGAAGGGGAGAGTCCCGCCCGATCGGCGGGTCGATCGAAATTTATGGCGAAATTTTTAATTTGATTTTGTCTTCCAGTGTAGTCTGGCAAGAACCAAATCTATCATAAGGGTCGATCGGACTTTGAAGCAAAATGGTAGGTAGTAGGGTGCCAAGCGCGGAAATGAGTAGCCGATGTACATCGAATCGCTACCAACTGACGCACCCTACCAGTAGAGTCCGTGCCTGACCGAACCCTCAACTAGCTGCCTTCGCTACAGACGCGGGGCTGTTTCTAGGTTTAGTAGCGCTTACGCGCCCCTCCGCGTAACGCGCCTTCGCGGTTCGTTCAAAAAAATCTCAACTCTTTTTCCAAATCTTAATTTCCCCCAACCAACCCGCACTAACAATAGTCTTACCATCGCTGCTAATAGCCACAGCACTAACATAGCCAGAATGCCCGCTCAAATTACCTCTCAATTCGCCCGATCGCACATCCCAAAGTCTCACACTCTTATCCCAACTCCCAGTAACCAGCGTAGTGCCATCCCGACTGAAAGCCACCGACCAAACTCCGTCAGTATGCCCGCTTAAACGCCGAATTAACTGCCCGTTTGTGGCATTCCACAAACCGATTGTACCGTTGCTATTTCCCGCAGCTAAACTCTTGCCGTCGGGAGTAAAAGCTAGCGACAAAACAGCCAAGTTTTTGCCGCTAATGGTGCGAATTTCTTGACCCGTAGCTAAATTCCAGAACTTAATAGAACCGTCTTTGCTGCCGCTAGCTAAAGTTTTGCTATCTGGACTGATGGCAACTGCATTCACCAACCCAGAATTCCCGGTCAAAGTCCGCAGCAATTCCCCCGTTTTCGGGTTCCATATCTTAATCGTTTTGTCCCAACTGCCGCTGGCTACAAATTGACCATCAGGACTAACGGCAACGCTCGAAACTGCATTGGAATGGCCGCTTAAAGTGCGTACAACCGCGCCAGTTTCTAAATTCCAAATTTTCACAGTTTTGTCGTCGCTGCCGCTAGCTAATACCTTGCCATCCGCACTCGCGGCCAGTGCGTTTACGGCTTCCGTGTGTCCTTGCAGGGTAGTTTTTAATTGCCCGCTGGGGAAATTCCAAACTGAGATAGTGCCGTTGCTATTTCCTGTAGTAAAATAAGCTGAAGCTAGGGCAAGGGAACTGACAACTTCGGAAGGCCCTTTGAGGGTATTTGTGGCAGCAAAGGCGATCGCACTTGCGGGCGTGCGGGGCGCATTATTCGCAGGAGTTTTCGGGTTTCCGGCAGTAGGAGATTGGGGAACTACTGGCAACGAAATAGTCGATCGCCATTTCATGAAAGTATTAATTTCTATTCCCGCCGCCACGATTTTATCGGAATTTTCCTCTAACCTAACAATGCCGTTAATTGCGACAACTCGCCCCGCGTCATCGAGTACCGGCCCGCCACTCATGCCGGCTCTCACTAAGTTATTGTATACCAAAGTATAACCGTTCCAGGGAGTTTGGCGGCCGGTAAGCTGACCTTCCGTAGCGATGAAAATCGGCTGTCTCAGAGAACCGCCGGATCTCGGCCAGCCGGCCACATAAGCCTTGTTTCCCTTAGTTGCTGCGGAATTAGCTAATTGAGCCAGGGGGTAGCTTTGAGTGCTGCTGAAAGGTACGATCGCCAAATCCGCACCGGGCATTCGCCGCACGAGGCTGTATGATACAGAGTGAGCTTGGCCGTCAGGAGTTACAACCTCGTAATCGCCGGCTTTATCGACAACGTGCCAGTTTGTGAGAATATAGTATGTGCTGCCTTGTTTCTCTAAAATTACTCCCGAACCGCCTTTTGGCCCCTGGATGCGAACAGTAATTTGTTGGGCAACGGTTTTAACTTTGTCGGCGGTTAATGCGAGGGCGATTTGAGGTGATGTCAGTGGAATAAGGGCGATCGAACTCAGGGCGATCGTAACACTCAAAATAGCCGGAATTGTTCTGCTGTAATTCATTATTGTGTAAATTTAACATACCCACATATCAACTGACGGATAACTTTTCCGGTTTGTGGCATATTGATGGTTGACAACGCCAAAACGCCTGCGCGATCGAACTTTCGACATTCGCACAAGCCTAAAAATATTTGACACAGCCCTCTGGCTAGCAGAAAAATTTAGAATCGGGAACCGCACCTAGCCTCAACAATCGCAACTGGCTGATCTCTATTTTTTTCTCGGCAAATCAGAATTTGAGCCAAACGCTGCTCGGAATAATACCCATTAGCCATCCAGCCGATGGGTGCGCCCGCGATCGCGCCGACTGCTAAACCAGTGAGGAGGCTCCCAATAAGATGCTTTCTGGCGATCGGGTTTTCTTGCATAAAAATTTATCCTAAACACTTAACCTTAGCAAAAATACCACAAATAAAATTTACTGTCTTCCTCCTATTTACTTATTTCCTAAGTAGTAACCCACCCTAAGTAAGGTGCCCCATGTACACCTTACTTAGTATGTAGGATGCCCAATTTTATGCTAAATCAAACAGCAAAAATTCCGCATCTTCCGCCGCTTCAATCACCACCTCAGCCTCCCCGCTAACCGCCGCAGCGTCGCCATTTTTTAAAGGCAAACCGTTGAGCAAAACCGAACCGCGAGCCACTTGCACCCAAGCATGGCGATTCGGCTGCAAAGCATGAGAAACCCGCGAGTCTTTATCCAAAACAGCCGCATACAAATCTACATCTTGATGCACTTTCACAGCACCATCTCTCGCATCTCGTGCCGCCACTAAGCGCAGTTTTCCGTGCCTTTCTGCTAGGGGAAACTCCCGCTGTTCGTAACTCGGCTGCAAGCCTTTTGTATCGGGTAACAGCCAGATTTGCAACAAATGAACGGGGTCTGTTTGTGAGTTATTGAACTCGCTGTGCTGGATACCAGTACCTGCACTCATCCGCTGCACTTCACCGGGTTTAATCACTGCACCAGTACCCAAACTGTCCTTGTGTTCTAATGCTCCTTCTAATACATAAGTAATGATTTCCATGTCACTGTGCCCGTGCGTTCCGAAACCTCTGCCGGGGCTAACGAAATCCTCATTAATTACCCGCAAAGAGCGAAAGTTCATATAATTTGGATCGTAATAGCCGGCAAAAGAAAATGTATGGTAACTGTCTAGCCAACCATGATTAGCGTGTCCTCTTGCTTCACTTTTTCTAACGGTAATCATCTTCTGAATCCTCAGTGAAATTTATCTGGTATTTCTTTGATGTTTTTATTTTAAACCTAGTTAAGCTATTATGGGTAGTACGCACTTAAAAGTGCGGTACTTACCAAAAATATACTATGCAAGTCACAGAAGCAAAGGTCGATCGAGCAAATTGCCCTGTAGAACGAACTCTAGAGGTGATTGGCGGGCGCTGGAAAGTCTTGATTCTGCGGGAGTTGTTTCCAGGAGTGAAGCGCTTTAACGAGCTGCAACGAGCTGTCAACGGCATTACTCAGAAGATGCTGACGCAGCAACTGCGGGAAATGGAATCAGACGGGATTGTGCACCGGGAAATTTACCTGCAAGTGCCGCCAAAAGTTGAATATTCGCTAACGCCTTTGGGCGAAAGTCTCAAACCGATTATTAATGCCATGCACGAATGGGGAATTCAGCATATTAGCGAAGATGGAAAATGAGCGGTTTCTAGATGGTTTTTTCCGTCTTCCGACAGATTTCAAACTTTCAACCTAGTTCAACAATAATAATATGAACAACATAGAGCGTCTCGCCACCCTCAACCGTATCCGCAAACTCAGCCGCCTGATGGATACCGCCATTGGCATCCCCGGCACTAAATTTCGCATTGGTTTAGACCCCATTATCGGTTTAGTTCCCGGTGCTGGGGATATCGTAGATACCGCGTTTTCCGCCTACCTAATTTATTTAGCAACTCGATTCAACATTCCCCAAAAAACTCTAGGGAAAATGGTTTATAACATCGGTCTAGAAGCCGTGGTGGGTTCAGTACCGTTAGTCGGAGATATCTTCGATGCTTTTTATAAATCAAACATGAGAAATCTGGCACTTTTAGAAGCACATCTCGCAGAAGTTGAACCCGAACTAGCCGCAGTTGCCGAACCTGTTCCTCAATCTATTAAATTGTAGGTACGGGTTTCACAAACAATAATTCTAAATAACCAGCAACCTCTCAAGCCCGCCCCCATCAAACGAAAAATCAGAATGTAGATTTTCCGCATTCGAGCCAAATTTAATGTTGATGTGGGTTATCTGTTATGGTGGCGGGTTTATCTAGATTGTTGGTACTCGTCAGATATTATTCGTCCAACACGCCCTTACGAAATAATCGCTGATGTCGTTTAACCGCTTCGACAAAAGCAATAACATCCGCTTCCAAACTATTAAAAGCCGTTACCAGTCTAACAGTACATTCATCCCACCGATAAAACAGAAAGCCCTCAGATAAAACCGCTGTAATTACCGATTCGGGAAGTTGAATAAAAATCTCGTTGGCTTCAACTCGATGGCAAAACTTCGCTCCCTCAACTCCCGCCAAACCTGCGGCTAATTTGGCGGCCATATTATTTGCATGAGCCGCATTCTTCAGCCACAAATCATCCGTTATATACGCTTCCAACTGCGCCGACAAAAACCGCATTTTAGAGAAAAGATGCCCGCTGCGCTTGCGGTAAAAAGGGAAAGTCTTTGCTAATTCTTGATTAAAAAAAACCACAGCTTCCGCAGCCATCGCGCCGTTTTTTGTCGCTCCAAACGATAGAATATCTACACCAGCCCGCCAAGTGACATCCGCCGGAGAACAGCCAAGACTAGCGACAGCATTGGCAAAGCGAGCTCCATCCATGTGTAGGTGCAAATTGTGAGCGCGAACTACTTCCGAAATGTGGGAAATTTCTGCTGGATTGTAGACTGTGCCGGCTTCCGTTGCTTGAGTGATGCTGACGGCTGCGGGCTGTACGTGGTGGACGACACCTGCACCAGCGCGATCGAGTATTTTTCCTAAAGTCTCTGCCTCTATTTTACCATGATTTCCTGTTAGTGTCACTAACTTTGCACCGCCTGTAAAAAACTCCGGCGCGCCGCATTCATCTAGATTAATATGAGATGCCGCGTGACAGTAAACAGCCCCGTAAGGAGGAGTCATAACCGCAAGGGCTAGCGCATTAGCAGCAGAACCTGTTGCTACCGGAAAAACAGTCACCGATGTCTCGAACAAATCAGAAAATTTAACTTGCAAACGCTGTGTATATTCATCATCTCCGTAAGACATCACAGCACCGGAATTAGCCGCTGCAATCGCAGCCATAATTTCCGGCGAAACCCCGGTTGCATTGTCGCTACAAAAATTCATTAGAATAATTGGTAAATAGAATCTATAATATAACTCAACACTCAGCAGTCAACACTCAAGCATTAAACCAAGAGGAAGAATTATGGCAGAATACCGCCAAATAGAATACCGCATCGGCAAAGACGGCAAAATTACCGAAACCGTCCTCAACGCCACCGGTTCTAGTTGTACCGAAACCACCGCCGGAATTGAAAAAGCTCTCGGAAAAGTAGAATCTCAAGACTTGCTGCCCGAATATTACCAAGGCGAAGAAAATTTGGTCGTTGAACAAACGCAGACTTTAAAACAAGTTTAGAAAAATTAACAATGTTCTATCTCCTCGGTGCAACAGTTGATGTAACAACCGTGCCTGCCTTCAGTTTCGCGCTGGCTATGGGGGGCATTTTTCTAATTTTAATCTACCTTTATGCTGCATCTGAGGCGGGAGATGCGATCGAGTTTAAGTACGATACAATTCTGCGGGAACGCATGAATCAGCTAGACATTCTCGATTGGCAAGACTTAGGCGAAAAAGCAGGCTTAAGTCGCTTTGCGGTGCGCTTAGTGCGGCAGGGAGACGTGGGAAAACTCACGCTAGACCAACTGAGGCGGCTGGCAACAGTGCTGAATTTGAATTTTCAAGAGTTCGATCGCACTTTGAGCGCGCTGCCAATGTCGGCTACAATCACAACTAATCCCAGCGAAATAGAAGAATTGAGGCAGCAGTGTTTCCGGTTGCGAGCAGAATTGCAGCAGCAAAAAGCTCAACTAACTGCCGATTTTCGCCGCGCTACCTTTGAACAGTTGCAAACTTTGTTAACCAACTATCCCGCCGCCCGCAAAATGGCAGAAGCCAAGCCGGATATGCCCGCCAAAAATCTCTCAGCTTTGTTTACTCCCTTAGACAATCTCTTGTCAAGTTGGGATTTTGAAATAATTGGTTCTGCGTGGGAACAAACTGCTTACAATCCGCAGTTGCACCAGCCGGATGTTGAGGATATAACCGAAGGAGAATTAGTTTATATTCGGTTTGTCGGCTATCGAGAGGGAGAGCGAATTCTTACTCCTGCTAAAGTTAGTCGCACCCTTCCAGCGGGAATGAAAAATAAAATCTAAAATCTAAAATCTAAAATCACCATGACTACACTTGCCAATAAAATCTAAAATCTAAAATCTAAAATCTAAAATCACCATGACTACAGTTGCCATTGACTTCGGCACCAGCAATACGGTTGTCTGCATTCTTAACCCGGATACGCAAACACCAGAAACTTTGAGATTAGGCGAGATGTCCCGCATTTTTAAAACGAAGAATTTGAGCGGAGATGTTCGAGAAATATCTGTAGTGCCGACTTTAGTCTTTGTGAAGAATGCCGGAGAGTTGGTGTTGGGAGAAAAAGTGCGATCGCAGCGTTTGGGACAATCCCAGCCAGACCGTTTTTTCAAAGCTTTTAAACGCAATTTAGCTGCAGATTTTCAGCCGCCGCCTCGCAACTTAGACGGCGAAACCTACACACCAGAATCAGTAGCCGAACAGTTTATTAAAAGTATTTGGAAACAAATATATTTACAAAATATACAGGCAGAAAAAGTAATTTTTACAGTTCCCGTTGGAGCATTTGAGCGATATCTAGATTGGTTTCGCGACTTAGGAGAAAGTTTGGGAGTTGCGGAAGTTCAGGTAATAGATGAATCCACAGCCGCCGCCCTGGGATATGCAGTACAACGCCCCGGTTCTCTAGTTTTAGTAGTTGATTTTGGCGGCGGAACTTTAGATTTAAGTTTAGTTCGCACTGCTCTAACCCCCCCCTTACCCCCCCTTAGTAAGGGGGGGAGAAATCTCGCTTCCCCCCTTAGCCAGGGGGAGAGAAATCTCGCTTCCCCCCTTAGCAACGCGGGGACAAATCTCGCTTCCCCCCTTAGCAACGCGGGGACAAATCTTGCTCCCCCCCTTGCTAAGGGGGGGCTGGGGGGGGTGCGTGCCGAAGTGTTGGCAAAATCCGATGCTTATGTCGGCGGCGAAGATATTGACATCTGGATTGTCGAAGATTATTTGCGGCAAATTGGTTCGTCACGCGCAGAAGTCGGCCCAGTGGGCTGGCAAAACTTATTAGAAATAGCGGAAAAATTAAAAATTCAACTTTCTCAAGTTAATGAGGCGAAGGAAAGCTGGTTTGACGATGAAAATTTTATGTCTTACGACTTGCAACTAAACCGAGACAAGCTTGAGGAAATTCTGGAATCTAGGCAGTTGTTAGAACAGTTGCGGGAAAGTTTAGATGAAGTGCTGAGTATTGCACTGGGAAAAGGTATCGGAAAAGCAGATATCGAACAGGTTTTGCTGGTAGGAGGAACTTCTCTAATTCCGGCTGTATCTAATTTAGTTGTTTCGTATTTTGGGCGACAAAAAGTCAAAGCTGACAAGCCTTTTGAAGCGGTGGCACACGGTGCTTTAGCCTTGACACAATTAGCGAGTGTTGACGATTATTTGCGCCACAGCTATGCAATTCGCCTTTGGGAACCTTATGCTAAAGCTTATGCTTATTCACCGATATTTAGCAAGGAAATGAAGTATCCCTGTCAAAGTTCCGAAGAGTTGACGCTGCAAGTGGCAATTGAAGGGCAAAGGGAAATTCGGTTAGATATTGGGGAAGTGGCGGAGGTATCGCAAGCGGAGGTTACTTTTAACGAAAAAGGGCAAATGACGAGCAGTTGGCTCAACAAACAGACGGATTTTCGCTCTTTGGACAGCCACCATCAGCAGGTTTGCGTAGCGCATTTGAATCCGCCTGGGGTATTGGGAATTGACAGGATTTCGGTGAGTTTTGAGGTGGATGAGAGGCGGGTTTTGTTGGCGACGGTGCGGGATTTGGTGACTGGTAAGGTGTTGGTGGAAAAAGGGGCGATCGCCAAACTGCAATAATGGTAAAATTTTTAGATAACATTCGGATATTGGCATAGATACTACACAAACTCTCGTCCGAATGGTGCGCGGACGGAAGAATATTTATTTAAATCAAATTTAGGCGGCTATGAAAAAGCAACAAAATAAATTCAGCCACTTGACGGCTATTGAAAGAATTTATCTGTCATTTCCAGCAAGATTTTTATTAGATAAAAACTTGCTGCAAGGGAAAGTCTTAGATTTTGGGTGCGGCTTGGGCAGCGATGTTAGATTGTTGCAGCAAAAAGGCTTCGATATTACGGGTTATGACCCTTATTATTTCCCGGAATTCCCCGAAGATAAATTCGACACTATCATTTGCTTTTATGTTTTGAATGTTTTGTTCCCTGAAGAACAAGCTAATGTCCTGATGGAAGTGTCGCACCTGTTGAAACCGGGAGGGAATGCGTATTTTGCGGTGAGAAGGGATATCAAAAAAGAAGGCTTTCGAGAACATTATGTCCACAAAAAACCTACATATCAGTGCATTGTCAAGCTTCCATTTAAGCCCGTTCACCTAGATGAGTCTTGCGAAATTTACAAATACGTGCATTACAACCATCAAAGAAATTCTACTAATAACTGCATATTTTGCAATCCGTATAAAAACCTAATTTTGCTAACTGAATCAGCAACAGCTTATGCGATGTTTGATGGTTATCCCGCCAGCAAAGGTCATGTTTTAATTATCCCCAAGCGTCACGTTGCCAATTATTTTGAACTACCGTTTCGAGAGCAATCTGCTTGCTGGTTTATGGCTAATAAGGTGCAAGAAATTTTAAGTAAAGAATTTCAGCCTGACGGGTTTAATGTGGGAATAAATATTAATAAACAGGCTGGTCAAAGTCGCAGTCACGCGGCTATTCATGTTATCCCCCGTTACAATGGCGATGCGGCTGGGAATAAAGGGGGAATTAGGTATGTGATTCCCAAGAGTGAAAAATAAAAGTTAGCAAATTGTGAAAGGAATTATTTTTTACCGCAGAGGCGCAGAGAACACAGAGGAATAGAGAAGAGAGGAATTCATAATTTTTGTAAGGATTGTTATATTTGAGCAAACGGCGAGCAAAATAGAGTTAAAATGTGTTTGCAAGGTCTAAAACTACACATTAGCAGCAATTTGGTGTTCTGTTTATGTCTAAGCGCAAAAAGCAAGAATGGCTCAAGGAAACTCTAGAACTCAAAGAAGACCACAATTGGAAGTCAAAGCCTGGAACTCGAATTTTTGTAGCAGGAAGAGGTGCAGTCCGCTTTGATGTCCCGGAAGATTGGCATTTTGAACCGGATACTAATTCGTTCCGGTTTACGGATAAAAAGCCGCCGGATGATGATTGTCGTTTGGAGGTTTCGTTTAATTTGCTACCGCCTGGTAACTGGGCAGATTTTCCGCTGGTGCCGCTATTACAGAAGGTGGTTGAAGATGATACGCGAAATCCGATCGCTCCTGGGGACATTATCCAATTGAAGCGGCAAACTGCCCGCATTGTTTGGACTGAATTTAAGTTTATCGACCCTCCAGAACAGCGGGAAGCTTATTCGCGAATCTGTATTGGATTGGGTTCTAATGTTCAGTGTTTGATTACTTTTGATTACTGGGTTGACGATGCAGAGCGTTTGACTCCTGTCTGGGATACGGTGATGGATTCGTTAGTTCTGGGTTTGTTTATTAGCGACCCTCGAACGGGGTTCGCACGTCCCGACTAGACCGATTTTCTGGGAAACTTTCAACCACTAATTTTGCTAAGTGTTGGATTGGCAAACCACCAGTCAGTAAATTTAGAACCTACATTAAACTTTACAACCGCTTTGCCATGAAAATATCAGGCTTGCCAATTCCGTTGGCGTCGGGCATCACTCCCACGATCGCAAAACCCATTTTTTGATAAAATTCGTAGGGATGACCGCGCAAGTTTCTAATTTGGGCGACGTGTTCCCAAACGTTAGGATAAAGATCGATGCCTGAAAGAGTTGTTTGATTGTCTTCGTCGTCGGTGCCCACCCACAGCACGATCCCTCCCCGGTTTTTAGCTTCTGCTGCTAAATCAGCTACGAGCGATCGACCAATTCCTTGTCCGCGAAATTCTGTTCTCACTACCAGCGGGTGCAGTTCCCAAACATTACCGTCATACTGTTTAATCCCACCAATCCATCCCAAAACTTGATTGCTGTCGCCGACAGCAATTCGACTGATGCGATCGGCTGCCAAAGATTCTTGCACTTCTTGCAAAGCAGATTTTAGATCGGGCCAAGCATCTGGCCAATGCTCTTTAAAACCTTCAAGTATTAATCGAGCTACCTGTTGAATTTTTGGCTCGTCAACCGCACGCAAATCTGTAATTTGTACGTTCATGAATTTACATACTAAATCAAGGATTACGGACTAATACGCTCACAAACCGGATTTTCTAACCGGGGTAAACGGCAAAAACTAAATATTATTAATAGTCTTCAGGCTCCTTATGTTCCCAAAGGGAAAAGTTATTATTGGAAAGTTGCGATCGCCAATTACCCGCAAAATACTAACACAAGTGCCGTACAATTATCCCACCATCCGGCATCAACCAACCTGCTAACCCCATGCTTTGCGATTACCTGGTACAAATCCTCACCGCCCGCGTCTACGATGTTGCTCAAGAAACAGCCCTAGAAGTAGCCCCGAATCTATCAGCACGACTCAACAATAAACTTTTGCTGAAGCGAGAGGATATGCAGTCGGTGTTTTCATTCAAACTGCGGGGTGCGTACAACAAAATGGCGCAACTGTCGCCGGATTTGCTAGCACAAGGTGTCATTGCAGCTTCCGCCGGCAACCACGCCCAAGGAGTCGCCCTCGCCGCCCGCCACCTGGGAACTCGCGCGATCATAGTCATGCCCGTAACGACGCCGCAGGTGAAGGTAAATGCGGTGATAGCCCGTGGTGGAGAGGTAGTCTTGCATGGGGATGCTTACGATGATGCTTACGCCTTTGCGCGTCAATTAGAGGCGGAAAAAGGTATGACTTTTATTCACCCTTTTGATGACCCCTACGTAATTGCTGGACAGGGTACGATCGGCATGGAAATTCTGCGGCAACATCAAAAACCAATTCACGCGATTTTTGTGGCAATTGGCGGCGGCGGATTGATTTCGGGAATTGCTGCCTATGTCAAGCGGTTGCGACCGGAAATTAAGATTATTGGCGTCGAACCCATCGATTCCGATGCAATGAATCAATCGCTGAAAGCGGGTAAACGGGTGCGTTTGTCGCAGGTGGGTTTATTTGCTGACGGCGTTGCGGTGCGGGAAGTTGGGGAGGAAACTTTTCGGCTGTGTCAGGAGTATGTGGATGAGATTATTTTGGTGGATACGGATGATGTTTGCGCGGCGATTAAGGATGTTTTTGAAGATACGCGATCGATCTTAGAACCTGCTGGCGCTTTGGCGATCGCAGGTGCGAAAGCTTACGTCGAACGCGAACAAATCGCAGGAGAAACATTAATTGCTGTTGCTTGTGGCGCGAACATGAATTTCGATCGGCTGCGTTTTGTAGCAGAAAGAGCCGAGTTTGGTGAACGCCGCGAAGCCATTTTTGCAGTCACAATTCCCGAACAAGCTGGCAGTCTCCGCAAGTTTTGCGAGTGTCTGGGCAAACGGAATTTAACTGAATTTAGCTATCGAATTGCGGATGAGAAAGAGGCACATATTTTTATCGGTGTACAAATTCAAAACCGTGCGGATGCGGTTAAAATAGCCGCCAGTTTTGAAGATTGTGGCTTCAAGACTTTGGATTTAACTGATGATGAATTAACGAAATTGCACGTACGGCATATGGTGGGCGGGCGTTCGATGCTGGCGGATCATGAATTGTTTTATCGCTTTGAATTTCCCGAACGTCCCGGTGCGTTGATGAAGTTTGTCGGTTCGATGAGTCCCAACTGGAATATCAGCGTTTTTCACTATCGAAATAATGGCGCAGATTACGGGCGAATTGTGGTGGGAATTCAAGTGCCGCCGGATGAGATGAAGGAGTGGCAGGCTTTTTTGGATACGCTGGGCTATCAGTATGGGGATGAGAGTCAGAATCCGGCTTATAAGTTGTTTTTGAGGTAGGGTTTTTTGGGAAAGGGCGATCGCACGATTCCCAAACTTCAGGGGTGCATGAGAAAAGCTGGTCGAGTTCTGAGAGATGTGCTGAACACCTATGGCATTAGCCAAAACAAATTGGCGATCGCAATGGGTGTGCGAAGTTCTGTTGTCTATCGTTGGTTTAATGAGTTGATAGATCCAACGGTCAACACGCTTGTGAAGATGGTTGTGGCGTTAAAGTTGCTCGATATAGATGCAGCGCGGGAGTTTGTGCGGCGCTATTTGGGTGAGATTTTGGAGGATGAGGGTGAGGGTGAGGTCGATCGATCTACAAACACAGAATAGAGTTAATGATAAAATTATGGCAGAGTGGTAATGACACCGAATTCAAAGCGATGACAGCAGCACTTCCCATTTCTCTCACTCTCGAAGCTTTCCTCAAACTACCGGAAACTCAACCTGCGAGTGAATTTATTAACGGACGCATTCACCAAAAGATTATGCCTCAAGGCAAACATTCTCGTTTGCAACTCAAGTTTTGCAACGCTGTTAATCTAGTTGGGGAAACAGAACGAATTGCTCTTGCTTTTCCAGAATTGCGCTGTACTTTTGGCGGGCGTTCTATTGTACCTGATGCTACAGTATTTGCTTGGGATAGAATCACTTTTGAAGCGGATGGCGAAGTTCCGAATTCCTTTGAAATTCATCCCGACTGGACAGTAGAAATTTTATCCCCAGACCAGAAAGCAACTAAGGTGATTAGTAATATTTTACACTGTTTGAAATACGGGACTCAGCTCGGATGGTTAATCGATCCAGAGGAACGGTTTATTTTAGCATTTATTCCCGGACGAGAACCAGTTGAGTTAACGGGACAAGATCGGTTGCCCGTGCCAAGTTTTTTAACATTAGATTTGACTGTGGAGCAGGTTTTTGGGTGGCTGAAAGCAGGTGGATAACTTGGCTCTAATTTCGAGCATCTCGCAAATTCCGCACATCCTCAATAGTGAGTCCGGTTGTTTGACTGATAGTTGCATCATCCAGGCGATCGAGCAATTGCCGCGCGATCGCATTTTAGTAGCGCTCGCGCGGCGGTATGATATTCCTTACGTTGAAACGATTTGGTAGTTGCGGGCGATCGCACTTGGGTTTTCTGGTTAGGGCGATCGCACTTCCCACACCACAATCTATTCTGGTTTTATCCAACCTTTAACGATCGCCTTCCCGACATTGACATAGGGATTGTCTAAAAACTCTTCGATCGCAGATTCAGTGCCAGCTTGCAATGCACCAACCGCACGACGTTTGAGACTGGGGGTAGTTTCATCGTTAACGTGAGCAATCTTTTCAGCCTCAGTAGCAGTAGGATTAGTTTCCTCTAACTGTTTGAGCAGTTTTTGAATTTCTTTTGCTGCATCAGCAAGAGTTTGTTTCTGTTCTGATTGTTGTTGCACAAAACTGTTGTTGTCTGACCTAGCATTGTCTCCCATAGCCCCAACCTGACCATGATTATCATAGGAAGTTTGTGACATTGATTTACTCTCCAATATAGGTTTATACTTTACATTTCCATCGACGTTTCCTTGAACCAAGTTGCCCTTAAAACTACTGTTATTCATTTCTACAGATTTTGGTTCCATAGCTGATAGCATCCTCTAATTACTGATTTTGATTTTTCGTCTGATTTTCAGTTAATCATCAGAACCGAACAAAGCATTTCCACCGACATTCCCCTGTATTAAGTTACCTTTGACCTCACTATTCTTGATAGATATCTCATAATGTACATTGTTTTTTTCGTTTTCAATAAAGTCATATATCCCTATGATTACTTCTTTAAGCTTTTTTTTATCGTTTGTAACAAATAGCGTTTTGTCACCTGAATTTAGAGTCAGTAAAAAGCCGTAATTTTTTGGTCTTATGATATTCCTAACCGTACCGAAAAGTGAGAAAAAAAATAAAGCAGGGGATAGTATAATTGGTATTATGTGATTGCCATTCCCTATACCGATTATTATTGAAGCAACAAAGCAAATACCAATAATTCCCCAAGGAATCCCTGGAATTTCGACCTCTCCTTCACTAAAACTTGTAATATTGTGAGTCTGATAAACATTATACGAAAAACGAACAGTTCTTTTAGTTACCGTAATAAGAGCTTTATTTTTCTCTAAAGTAATTTTTTGATTACTTCCAAATGAGTTTGGTGATCCCATTAATGCCATTAATAGCTTTGGTATTGTCATTGATTATACCTAGAGAATAATTGATGGTTTAGACTATGTATCAGCACCCTTTTTAGCACTAAAGCGCAAACCTAACCTAAAAGTTAATGTCCTTGATTATTGCTGCTAAAACTTTATTCTTTATACGATATGCCAATCCGGGAAGAATGAAAATTGGAAAAAGTTGGATCTTCCGAAAATTGGGGCGCGAGGCAAAAAAGTTACAAAAAGTTGGGGAAAGTTGGTAAAAGTTGGGTATAGTTACTACAGCCATCTCATCATCCCACCTATGGACATTCCTCAGACAGTGCAATTTGTCGATCGAGCTGTCTGCACCAAGACAGGCAAACATCTAAATGACTTGCAGCGCAGAATTATCGCGGGAATACTGAAAAATCAAAAGTATGCTGACGTTTCAGAAACTTATGGTTATAGCGCCCAGCACGTTAAAAAAGTCAGTCACGAGCTTTTGCAAATGTTATCTGAGGTGTTTGGCGAACAAGTTAAGAAAAGTAATCTTGAATCTGTTTTAGAACGGCAAATAAATTTTAATATAACT
This sequence comes from Microcoleus sp. w1-18aA5, assembly GCF_036701705.1. Lineage (NCBI taxonomy): Bacteria > Bacillati > Cyanobacteriota > Cyanophyceae > Oscillatoriales > Microcoleaceae > Microcoleus > Microcoleus sp. w1-18aA5. The sequence continues at coordinate 44,287 of NZ_JAUPTE010000036.1, forward strand.
TTTGGTAATGAAAACAAAATCAATAAAAATCTTATTGGTATAGGCTACATCAACAATTGCTCTGATAGCTCTACTCCCACCCCAGATAAAAATCAGTCTACACCTGACTTGCATGGCAATAATCAAGCTAATATTGGAAAAATTGGTAAATTACGGCAGTTTGGCTTGAGCGACGAGCAAATTGCAGAGGTGCTAGAACTACCTTTGGATGCGGTTAAGCAGGTGAATTTGGAAGAGTAAGTTTGCGCTATTGGCGAATTTTACTCAATACGTCCGATCGCACTTAGTTTCTTTGTTATAATCATCGAAGGTTGCCCGATCGCAGTAAAATAAAATATCGCCACATATTTTAAGCTATGAACACAAAACTCATTGAATCCTTAGTACAAATCATCCAGACACTCTCAGAAGAGGAGCAATTGCTAATCAAAGCAAAACTATTTAATAACATCCCCTATCCTTCTACTGTGGAAATAACCCAGTTAGCCCAAAGCGGAGGAGTATTTCAATTCCTGCACGACGAACCTGATATTTACACCCTTGAAGATGGAGAGCCAATTTAGTGAAGCTAACTAAAAAAAGGAGATATTGTTTTAGCTGAATTTCCCTTTACAGATTTGAGTCAGAAAAAGTTACGTCCGGCTTTAGTGCTGTGGGCAAGTTCAACCATAGATGAAATTACGCTCTGCTTCATTTCTTCGCAAAATGTCACTAGCCTAAGTTTAGATGAATTTGCTTTAAATGCTTCAGATCCCGAATTTTCCAGCACGGGATTAAAAGTATCTTCTAAAGTTAGAGTGACTCGGATTGTCAGTCTTGAACAGAGATTAATACTGAGACGATTGGGCGAGTTAGGAAGTCAGCAAATGCAGGAATTGAATGCAACTATCATACAAGCATTTCAATTAGTATAGCCTTGTTTACTCTCGCGTACTTGCCGGAAACGATCGCAAATCTCTGCAATAAAGGTTTCGCCGTCAATCGGGGGAGTATGTTCGGACATGGCAACAGCAGCATCTATCTTAACTCGTACAGAATCTATCCGCTGGCGATCGGCGCGATCGTACTCATCTAACAATCGCAAAGCAACTTCACAACAAAAACTAGAATCATCGTGCAAACTCATAGGCAATATTCATGATGCGGCCGCGCCAGTAGGGCAATAGCGAGCCATCAGGCAGTTGCCACGCCACCTCACCGGAGAGCGGAATCCGCATACCGTCTCGCAATTCGTAGTCCCAGAAACGGCCTTGCCAGGGCGCAAACATCAGCCCGCCGTTAACTGTACGGGCGCGGGCATCGGCGTGGATACTGGCGATTAGCCCTGCTTCATCAAAGCGGAAATCCAGGGAAACAGCGGTGTCGCCATCCTGTAGCGTTGCTCTGGCCGAAGAATTGTCGATCGCCTCCCAGCGAACACCTTGACTCGGCAGCAGTCTCGTTGGATACCAAGCAGCCTCCGCGAAAAAGCGCATCAGTTCCCCTTGTGCAGCTTCTGGAGTGCCGCGGATATCCGCCAGAGTCACCAGGCCAAGCAGCGCTGCATGGAGGATGCCTTCGCCAGAAATGTAGGCATCATGAACAAACGCATTGATACCGGGCATCATGGCAATTCGCCCGTCCCAATCAAAGCCAGGGCGCTGAGTAACTACCAGTTGAGTTGAGGTGAAGGCGCTCCATTTTTCTGCGGTTTCGCTCATGTTAAACGTGCCTTCGTGGGAAACCCGCGCTGTTGCAATTAGCGGTTGTCCATCCTTGAGCACCGCGCCAAAGTAGCGCTGCACTGGCTGGGGTAAATCGGCGATTTCCCGCGCATCAAATGTCAGAGGTTTAATCGGCAAGCGCCCAGATTCCAGATTTGCTCGCAGTTCCTTGGTACCGAGATGCCAGCGGTATGCTCCAAGGGCGATCGCGCCTACAATGCCAACTACAAGCGCGAGGATAATTAGTACGATCGCCGATCGCCACATGGTGATTCCTCTTGATAGGTAAAAACGAGTTAATCAAGGGCGAGTCTTAAACCCATCTACCCACTACAACTCTCAGCGTTCCATCTGCCAAAGTTTCCTCTTCTTCAACATGAAAACCCTCTGACTGCACCGCCGCCATCAAACTTTTGCGCGCGTATTTTTGACTAATTGAATTGACAAATTCCTGCTGATTAATTCGAGCGCCCCAAAAATCCGCCACCAATTCGTAATCCTCTTCGCTGCGGCGAAAACCCAAATCGTAACCATTGGATTGCCGAATCACGTACTCGGCATTAGTTTTGTCACCGCGATAACCCCGTACCTGCACATTGCACTCTACTTGATAACCCAACTCTTCCAACACTTGATGTAGCAGTTCGCCGTTCTTGATCTGAACCTTGATCGTTGTGAAGTGTGACATATCACTTTCGGATTTGTGTGTGAAACGCTGATTTGATTATAATACTATAAAGTGCAACAGTCAATAAGTTATAAGTTGCGAGCTTAAACGAGGTTTTAGCGTCACCGAAAGCAGCCCGGTTACAAGACCCCGGCTTCATATGTGCAGAAAATTACCACAGAGTATCCGATAACAATTGCCCCGATTTATCCGTGCGTGAGTTCGCTTTTTTTACTAATCCAATTCTTCAATCCAAAATCTAAAATCTAAAATCTAAAATCGTATGATGCCCGACAATTCTAACCAACCCAGAGAATATGATGCCGTCCTCGGCGGCCAAAGTCAAATCCCGATCGCCGGTGCAGTTTTGGGAGGCATCGCCGGGGTCAAGCAGCGCTTCAACAGTCCTAGTATCGAGGCTCGGATTGCCGCTGTTAAAGATGCTCCTAAATACGGAGGCGCTGGTTTAAATTTAGCAATTGAGGCGCTGCTTGACCCCGCACCAGAAGTGCAGCGAGTTGCTTATTTAATTTTGCGATCGAGGACAGAACCTCTAGTGCGTCAAGCTTTAAAAGACTTCGTGCCTTACAAGCTTTTTGACTGCATCCGCAGTGTCAAAACTGGGACAAATGTTGCGATTAGTCCCGGAGGCGATCGCACGGCGAGTTTGCACGGGAAAATAATTAGAATTTGCGATGTTGATACAGGAGAAATACTCTATACTGTTGACAAGTATCCCCGCGCTCAAGAAACTTTTGTACTTTGCAAAGAAAGCGAAGTTTTTGTGAGGAGCAGAAATACTCCGAAACACCGTGCGATCGAAATTTGGCAGGGAGGAGAATTGCAGCATACTTCCCTCGGACATGAAGCGGAAATTAGCGCAATTGCCGTCAGTCCCGACAGTCAAGTTATCGCCAGCGGTTCGGCAGATACTACTATCAAAATTTGGAATTTAGAAACGGGAAAGTTAATCTGTACTTTTGGCAATCTTTTAACTTGGGGAGCTCATAAAGCAGGAATTGTTAGTATTGCTTTTAGCCCGATCGCACAAACTCTCGCTAGCAGCAGTTCTGACGGTACAATTAAACTGTGGAACCTCCGCAGCAGAGAATGCTTCCAAACAATTAAGGGTTATGCGAATTGTCTGGCTTTGGGTCCAGACGGGCAGACTTTGGCTACTGGCGGCTGGGACAGAAACATTCAACTGCGCCAGCTATCGAATCCAGATAGTCCAATCACATTGGCAGGGCATTTTAACTCGATAAATGCGATCGCCTTTAGCCCAGACGGACTCACTGTTGTCAGTGCTAGCGCGGATGGTAATATCAAATTTTGGAATGCCAGTAGCGGCGACAACTTTTACACTCTCAGCGGACATCAAAGCTCTGTTACTTGTCTTACTTTTAGCACGGATGGTGAAACTATTATCAGTGGTAGTATAGACAAAACTGTCAAAATTTGGGGAGTTATACCATTTTAGATTGTAGATTTTAGATTTTAGATTGAAGAATAGGGAATGACTGCTCGGCTATAGGTTTGGAGCTTGCCTAAAGTTGCAATTTAATTGAGGGCTATTAATTGAATTTTCGCGAATACCCGACTAAAACAATATTATTCCGATGCAAACCCAAAGGATATTATTCTTATATTTTTTATCACTCAACCCGATCTTTTTTCGTATAAACCCGGTTTCGCAAGGCAAGCCTGCGTCCAGGACTATTCTCATAAAACTCGCTCGGACGGACTTCCTAACTACAAACACCTGTTATGACTGGTAATTGACCGGACATGATATCAAGAGTGCGTCCTGGACTGTTTAATATTTCAATTTTCCCGATTCCCTCTTCCTCGGTGCGTGAATCTACGCAAACAAATATAATAAATTTACAATCCCAGTTCTTGTGCAAGCCGAAGATTGCGAAAATTCTTTTTTCACTAATACAAATTGTTACCGTAAAAATACCGAGTGGCAGGCATTATTCAGCTTATTATCAATTTGTGAACCGTCGCCATAAATCCTAAGTTAGCCGCAATTTCTGAATCCTTTAAAGTAGCTTTAATATATCGCATCTTGGTCGGATGAGTATTCCTGCTAATTGTAATATTTGACTTAAAAAGTTTATGCTTAAAAGATAGGCTAGGGTTAAATATACAGTGCGCCCTAGAGTAACCATGTCACACTGCAACCAATCCATCTGTCGTTCCCGCAATTTCGCAGAAATGTGCGATACTGCTGCCAGTTGGCAGCAAAAAGCCGATCGACTAACGGTAGAACTAAACACCACCCAGGATCTGCTTCACGCAGAAATCGATCGGCTTAAACAAGCCAACGAAACCCTTCACACCGCTGTCAGTTGTGCCCCAATTTTCCTGTGGGCAACAGACAGAGAAGGCAAGTTAACCCTTGCAGCAGGGAAAGAATTAGAAAATTTGGGACTCAAACCAGGTGCAACTGTCGGGCGATCGATTTTTGAAGTTTACAGCAGCCAACCAGATATCTTAGAAAATATTGCCGAGGTACTAGCAGGAAACGATCGTACTTGGAACATCCGAGAGAGGCATTTTATTCACGAAATTCGATCGGCAGCCCTGCGAGATGGAAACGGCGAAGTTGTCGGCGCAGTTGGTGTTTCTACTGAAATTACCGAGCGCGAGCACTCCATCGCTACTCTGGAAACGGCAAATCAAGAATTAGAAGAGAGACTTCAGCAGCAGACGGCAGTCTTCAATGCAGCACTTGCCGAAAGCGAAAAAAAGTACCGCAACCTCGTAGAAACCTCCCAAGAATTGATTTGGTCGATCGATATTGAAGGCCTCTTGACTTTTGTCAATTCCGCCGCCAAACGCATCTACGGTTACGAACCGCCAGAAATGATCGGACGCCGCTTCACCGATTTTTTAGTTTCCGATCAAGAAAGTAGACCAAGAGAAATATTTGCCCAACTTTTAGCGAGAACCAAACTTCAGCCACAAACAGCTAATTCTCCTTACGAAACAGTACACATTCGCAAAGACGGTACTCCCGTCCACCTGCGCGTCAACAGCATCGTCAACCAAGCTGAAAACGGCGCTATTTTAGGCTTGTGCGGAACGGCAACAGATATTAGCGATCACAAGCGATCGGAAGAAGCACTCCAAGAAGCTACAGACCAACTTCGCGCCGTTTTGGATGCCGTACCCGGACTGATTTCTTGGATCAGTTCAGATTTGCGGTATATCGGAGTCAACCAGCACCTAGCAACCTCATTCAACCTGTCTCCTGAAAGCTTTGTCGGTCAAGAAATCAACTTTCTCGACAAAGGCTCGACTTTCGGAGAACTGATCAGAAAATTTTTTGCCAGTTCATCTCAGCAAACCTGTCAAGAAATAGACATTGAAATTAACGGTTTCGTCCGAAACTATTTGATAGTCGCTCAGAAATATCATCAGGGAACCGCAGCAGTTTCCGTAGGAATAGACATTACCGACCGCAAGCGTGCGGAAGCTATCAAAAACCAATTGATCTGCTCGTTGCAAGAATCAGAACACAAATTTCGCAGCCTTTATGAAGCCACCAGCGACGCAGTAATGTTGCTTGACGAAAAGGAGTTTTTTGACTGCAACCTCGCTACTTTAAAAATATTTGGCTGTAGCAGCACAAAACAATTTTACGGCAAAAAACTGAGCGACTTTTCCCCACAATTTCAGCCTAGTGGACAAGACTCATCCAGTCTAGCAATACAGAGAATATCGACAGCAATGCAAACAGGTAGCTGTCGCTTTGACTGGGTACACAAACGAATCGACGGTTCAGAATTTCCCGCTGAAGTGCTGTTAAATGCAATGGAAATTAACGGACGAAAAGTAATTCAAGGAGTAGTACGGGATATTACAGATCGCAAGCGCGACGAAGATGGCATCAAAGCATCCCTCGCAGAAAAAGAAGTTCTCCTCAAAGAAATTCACCACCGTGTCAAAAACAACCTCCAAGTTATTTCCAGTTTGCTCAAACTTCAGTCACGCTACATCCAAGACAGCCACGTTAGTGAAATGTTAAAAGAAAGTCAAAACCGAGTCAGATCAATGGCCCTGGTTCACGAACAATTGTATCAATCCAAAGACTTGTCAAACATTGACTTTGCTGAATACATCCAAAATCTCGCCTACAATTTATTCCAAGCTTATGAAATTCATGCAGAAGGCGTTAAGTTGCAAACAAATATTGCGCCGTCTTCTCTTAATATTGATACGGCAGTTCCTTGCGGGTTAATTATCAACGAGCTTGTGACAAATGCCATTAAATATGCCTTTAAAGGACAAGTTAAAGGTAAAATTAACATAGATTTCACTTTAGATAATAACAGAGTTTGCGTGCTAACTGTGAGCGACAGCGGAATTGGTTTCCCTCAAGACTTAGATTATCGCAAAGCCCGAACTTTGGGTTTGCGACTGGTCGGGTCTTTAGTCAAGCAAATCCGGGGGAGAATAGAACTGTTAGAAACTCCTGGCACGACTTTTAGAATAACCTTTTCTCAACCCAATTTGCACTCTGAGGAGAAAAAATAGTGTCCAACAAAAAAATTCTGATCGTTGAAGACGAGAGCATCATTGCGGAAGACATTTCCGACAGTTTGATATCTCTAGGATATAGAATAACTGGCATGGTTTATTCTGGAGAAGAAGCGATTGAATCGGCAGCCAACTTGCGCCCGGATTTAGTTTTAATGGATGTCAACCTGCAAGGAGAAATCGACGGCATTACAGCAGCCGAAGAAATTCGCTTGCGCTTTCAAATTCCGGTAGTTTATCTGACAGCTTATGCCGATGAAACTACTTTGCGACGAGTCAATAGTACAAAACCGTTCGGATATATTGTCAAGCCATTTGAAGAAAAAAACTTGCACACAACTATTCAACTGGCACTCTACCGACATCAGTATGACAGCTTGACAAACCTGCCGAACCGTTCATTTTTGCGAGAAAAGTTAAGTCGAGAATTAGATGGTCAAAAAGAATTGTCAGGAGTCGTTCCAGTTGTCACGCTTAGCTTAGATAAAATCAACCGCATTAACAGTACCTGGGGACACGATATCGGGGACTCGGTGCTTTGCAGCATCGCCCAGCGGCTAACTAACTGCATGGAAAATATTAATATTGTTGCTCGTTTGGAAGCAGCCGAATTCGCGCTGATTCTCAAACCAGTTGCAGAAAAACAGGATGTGGCTAAGATTGCTCAAAGCATTTTAGATATTGTATCCCAAGGTATGATTGTCAAAGATTACGAAGTTTCTGTCACTGCTAGTATGGGGATCTGCTTGTATCCCGGTGACGGCACCGACGGAGATGAAATGCTGAAAAATGCTTATATAGCAATGTATCAATCTCAGCAGAAAGGCGGCAATACTTATCATTTTTATACGGCAAAAAATGCTAATTTGTTTATCAATACACTTCTTCAAGAAACTTCACTGCGCCAGGCTTTAAAAAGCTCAGAATTTGAAGTATACTATCAGCCGCAAATAGAAATCAAAACAGGTAAAATTATTGGTGCTGAAGCTTTGGTGCGCTGGAATCATCCAGAACGGGGGCGAGTTTCTCCGGGGGAATTTATTCCGATGGCTGAAGAAATTGGCTTGATTGCGCCGTTGGGTGAATGGGTATTAGAGACTGCTTGCAGGCAAACTAAAACATGGCAAAGAGCAGGTTTGCCGCCCCTGCGAGTGGCAGTTAACGTGTCAGCCCGTCAATTCGAGCGCAAAAATTTCACGGAAAGAGTCAGGGAGATATTAACAGAAACTGGTCTTGATCCCAAGTGTTTGGAATTAGAATTGACGGAAAGTCTGGTTTTGCAAGACGAAATTGCAGCAGCTAAAGCTTTTACGATGTGGAAAGATCAGGGTATTAGGATAGCAATTGATGATTTTGGGACTGGATATTCTTCTTTGAGTTATCCGAAACGCTTTCCGTTTGATGCGATAAAAATAGACAAGAGTTTTATTCGCAACATTGCAGACGATCGCCAAAATGCAGCGATAACAATAGCGATTATTCAAATGGCACACTGCATGAACATGACGGTGGTGGCTGAGGGGGTAGAAAATGAGCAGGAACTTGATTTTTTGTGCGAGTACGAATGTGACGAAATTCAAGGCTATCTTTTCAGTCATGCTTTGCCAAGCGCTGAGTTTGAAGCGCTGCTGAAAAGCGATAAGTGCTGGAATTTAGATCAATTCCGGTTGCAATCCTCCGGAATTGTTGAGTGTTGAGTGTTGACAACTGACAACTGACAACTGACTAATTCAAAAGATACGATCGCCCAACCAACTTCCCAGCCACAGCCCGAAACCCGAAGTAGCCACCAACAGGATAACCGTGTAAAGCCCGCTGCCGTTGTGGCTCAACCTTTCTGCCGCTACCATCCGCGCCACAACTCCAGCAATAATGCCGATCGCAGCCCAAGCCCCATAAACAGTCTTAGACCCGGCGATAGCCAAGGCTTCGACGATCACCCCCGAACCCGCCCCAGCCAAAACCCCCGCCCACGCCCCAATCCCCAGCCCGATCGCACCAGAGAGCCCCACGGGGCCGCCAGAATTCACGCCTAGTTCCGTCGCCAGCCCGCACGTCAAGCCAACAATCGCCCAACACACCGCCGTCACCAACGCCTTAACCCAATTCCCCGAATCCGTTCCAGCCATCAATCCCACCACTGTCACCACTCCCCCTACAGCCAAAACAGCAGCCACAGCCCGCGACTCAGCCTCGGAACTGGCGATCGCCCCCAAACCAGCCCCAACAGCGCCCCAAGCAGCCCCTGTGACCTTTCCTCCCGCCTGAAAACCGGCGATCGACCCCCCTACCGCCCCAGCCAAAACTAACGCCGCCAGCCACACTCTAGGCGTTGCCGAACCCTCCGCCAGCAAAATCGCCGCCCACAGCCAATCTGCACCGCAGATTAAAGCCCACATCCACAGCGGGGCGTCTGATTCTGATACCGTCAAAATCCAACCGGTCAAAGCGTAACTCGCCACGGCGATTGCCAGCGGCCACCAGGGGAAGCTTGAATAGTGTTGAGATGGCCGCACTTCCCTCGGCGCGCTTCGCGGTTTTGAGTATTGAGTGGAAAATTCTGTTTTCCTTTTCGAGGTAAGCTTTCGGTAGTGTTGAGATGGCCGTGCTTGCCTCGCAACGCTTCGCCCTGGTTGCTTTGTGCCCCGCCACGCTTGGCGATTTTGAGTGGTAAATCGTTTCTTGCTTGAAGAGTTTTTTTGAGTGAGAAATTTTTTGGAGGCGGCTTTTGGGCGGGTTTGACGGCGCTGGGAAGCAGGCCTGGCGGCTGATTTTCCAGAACGCCTTCTCAGCGGTTTTTCCGGCGCAGGCGGCGGTGGCTGCTGAAACTGTTTTTCGATCAACCTCGATTCAGGCTGACTCAGAAACAACACCAACTGCTGGTAAGCTTCATTAATTTCTGTTAATCGTTGTTGAGCTTTTTGTTGCAGGCGGTCATTGTGGGCAAACCGATCGGGATGCCACACAAACGCTAAATCCCTGTAAGCGCGCTTAATTTCTTCGAGGGAACTTCCCGGCTCAATTTCGAGGATTTCGTAGCATCGGTTAATGTCAGCCATAGGCTTCGGGCAGGTGTTTGTAAATTCGCGTGAAGCGAAGCTATCCCGTAGGGAATCGTACTTAACATCTTGTACTATTCTTAGCCAAGCTGCACAGTAAGCCGAGATCCACTCAAGTGTCAAGCGTCCTCAAGTCTGCGGGCCATCCTTCCGGTCGATCAATGCAGGCGGACAACTGAGTACAATGAGAAAATCCTTTCGTGCGATCGGTATTTGTGTCTGTGTCGGCAAATCAAGCTCCCATCTTCATCTTAGTTGACGGCCACTCTCTGGCCTTTCGCTCCTACTTCGCCTTCGCCAAAAGTCGAGACGGAGGCTTGCGAACGACAACAGGCATTCCCACCAGCGTCTGTTTTGGCTTTCTCAAGTCGCTGCTGGAAGTAATGGCGGCCCACGACCCCCAGTACATGGCGATCGCCTTTGACCTCGCCACACCCACATTTCGTCACGAAGCAGACGACACCTACAAAGCCGGTCGAGCCGAAACACCGGAAGATTTTAAGCCGGATATCAAAAACCTGCAAGAGCTTCTCACCTATTTGAATTTACCTGCAATAACTGCTCCGGGCTACGAGGCGGACGATGTTTTGGGAACTTTGGCAAACAAAGCCAGCGCGGCCGGTTATCAGGTCAAAATCCTCACGGGCGATCGAGATTTGTTTCAATTAGTAGAAACCGACAAACAAATCAGCGTATTGTATTTGAGTACCGATGAACTCAGGCGATCGGGCAAAGGCAAATCCCAAGAATACGGCCCGGAAGAAGTCAAAGCCAAACTCGGTATTTTGCCCGAACAAGTAATAGATTACAAAGCCCTCTGCGGCGACAAATCCGACAACATCCCCGGAGTCAAAGGCATCGGCGACAAAACCGCCCTGCAATTGCTGGAAGCTTACAATTCCCTTGATGGAATTTATGCAGCCATCGATGAGATTAAAGGAGCAACTAAGAAAAAGCTAGAAGAAGGCAAAGAAGCTGCTTATCATTCTCAACGCATGGCGACAATTGTCCAAGACGTGCCATTAGAAATCAACTTAGAAGATTGCCAGCTTATAGGTTTTGACGAATCAGCCTTGATTCCCATGCTGGAAAAGTTGGAATTTAAGACATTTTTAAGCAAAGTTAAACAAATTCAAAAGCGTTTTGGTGGTGTAGAAGAACCATTGGCAAAGGGCGGGCAAGATGCCCAACCCCTACTCCCCACAATCAATTCAATGGAGAGTGGAACAGGCAAGATGCCTGTTGCCGACAGTGGAACAGGCATCTTGCCTGTTGCAAAGGGCGGGCAAGATGCCCACCCCACAATAGATAAGTCACTTTCATCTTCTGAAATTTCAGAAGATGAAAGTGACACATTTTACAGTTTGGCAGAAACCCTAGCCGCCCAGCAGGAAAACAAACTGCCAATTAAACCCCGAATAATTCAAACAACCGAACAGTTAAACGAATTAGTCCAACTGCTGGAAACTTTCACCGACAAAACCTCACCCGTGGCGTGGGATACCGAAACCACCGCCATCGAACCGCGAGACGCCGAATTAGTCGGAATTGGCTGCTGTTGGGGAACGGGTGAAGAGGATCTCGCTTACATTCCCACGGGACATAAAACGGGCAAAAACTTGGACAAAGCCACAGTTTTAACTGCTTTGCGTCCGATTTTGGAAAGCGAGAATTATCCCAAAGCGCTGCAAAATGCTAAGTTCGATCGATCGATCCTACGCTGTCAGGGAATCAAACTAGCCGGAGTCGTCTTCGACACCATGCTAGCCAGTTACGTACTCAATCCCGAAACCAGCCACAGTCTCAGCGAACTGTCAAAGAAATACTTAGGAATTGTAGCCAAAAGTTACAATGAATTAGTACCGAAAAACAAAACAATTGCTGACATCAGCATTCCGGCGGTAGCGGACTACTGTGGCATGGATGTTCACACCACATTTGGGTTAGTAAATAAACTTAGAGCAGAATTGAAGGAAGCTGATAAATCCAGCTTTCCCGGAAAAACTTTGCGCGGGTTACTGCTGGAAGTAGAACAGCCTTTAGAACCAGTTTTAGCTGAAATGGAATATCAGGGGGTTCGCATAGACACAGGATATCTTAAAGAACTATCCAATGAAATGGAACCGCGATTAGCAGCAATTGAGCAGGAAATTTATAACGCCATACCTCTTGAGGATTTCAATGCTTATCTCGCCGAAAAAATCGAACATATCGAACCAACTTTAGGGACGGTTCCTCAGAAAGTTTACGAGACCGTACCCAGTGCAATTTTAAAGCCTTTTCTCAAGAAAGTCTTGCCAAAAAACAACCTGGATTTAGCTGAGATCAAACAGAAAGTTTACAACACATCACCCAGTGAACTTTTAAAGTTGAACTCACCCTCCCAGTTGAGTGAACTGCTGTTTGACATACTCAAGCTAAACACCAAAAAGTCTAGTAAAACTGCGACAGGCTTCTACTCCACTAATGCTGGCTTCCTAGAAAATTTGCAAGGAGACCATAAGGTTGTCGATGCTATCTTAGATTACCGTACCCTGCAAAAGCTTTACTCTACCTATGTAGATGCTATACCGAAGCGGGTGCGTCCCGATACTCAGCGATTGCATACTGATTTCAATCAAACTGTTACAGACACAGGTCGTCTGTCTTCTTCTAATCCTAATTTGCAGAATATTCCAATCGGTACGGAATTTTCTAAGCAAATTCGCAAGGCTTTTGTACCAGAAGAAGGTTGGCTGATGGTGTCGGCTGACTATTCTCAAATTGAACTGCGAATTTTGGCTCACTTGAGTCAAGAACCTGTGTTAATTGAAGCTTATCAAAATAACCGAGATGTGCATACCGTGACGGCTCAATTGTTGTTTGAAAAGGAAGAAATAACTCCCGACGAGCGTAGGTTTGGCAAAACGATTAATTTTGGGGTAGTTTACGGTATGGGGGCGATTAAGTTTGGCAAATCGATGGGTAAAAGCGCAGCAGATGGGAAGGAGTTTATTCGCCGATTTAACGAGCGTTACAGTAAAGTTTTTGAATATTTGGAGAAAGTGAAAAAAGAGGCGATCGCCCTCGGATACGTTACCACAATACTCGGCCGCCGCCGCTATCTAAACTTCGACAAAAATGGCAGCCTCCGCCGCTTACAAGGCAGCAATCCCGAAGACATTCGCTCAAACGAACTTAAATCTCTCAGCAGAGATGACGCCCAATCTTTGCGGGCCGCAGCCAACGCTCCCATTCAAGGTTCCAGTGCTGATATCATTAAACTTGCCATGATTGAGGTACACAAAATTTTGCAAAACTATCAGGCGCGGCTGCTGCTGCAAGTTCACGATGAATTAATCTTTGAAGTACCTCCCGATGAATGGGAAGAATTGCAACCGAAAATTAGAACTGCGATGGAAAATGCTCTGCAACTTAGCGTACCGCTGATAGTTGACATCCACGCTGGGCAAAATTGGATGGAAACTAAATAGACAGCAGCAACCGCACTTTTGGGAGAAAAAACAAGATGATGACAGCAGAAACACAAACTTTGTGGCAGCAGTTAAACGACTTAAAAAAACGCGCCACCGATTTAAACTTGCGCTTTTCTCAAGGAGCTCAAAAACTGCAAGACACGGGCACTCCTTTATCCGAAAGCTTGATTGAAGAATTAGCCGTCTACCGCCAAGATTTTGACAAGCTATGTGCCAAAACTCAGCAATTGCCAAGCCCGCAAGCTGCACCTGCGGAGATTGTTTCTCTACAAGATATCGAAAGATTGTTGCTAAAAGCAGAAGTAGCAAAAATTCCCACTTGGCATCACTGCATTGACCTCGGTTGCGGAGTCATCACTCCCGGCGGCGGTAAAACCTCATCTCCCCAAACCGAAGAAAAAATTGGACTTCCCCAAAGTTTAGCAGGAATGACTGTTTTAGATGTCGGTGCTTGGGATGGATTTTATTCTTTTGCCGCCGAAAGGCGCGGGGCTAAGCGCGTTTTGGCTACAGATTCCTTTGTTTGGCAATCCCCCGATGTTGGCAAAGGAGGATTTGAGTTAGCCCGCAGAGTGCTCAACTCTCAAGTTGAAGATATGGAGATAGACGTGCTCGACCTTTCGCCGGAGAAAGTAGGGGTTTTTGATTTGGTTTTGTTCTTGGGAGTGCTTTACCATATGAGGCATCCCCTGCTGGCCCTCGATCGAGTTTTCAGTGTCACCGGCAAACAGTTAATATTAGAAACTCACGTTGATATGCTCGATTGTCCAAGACCGGCAGCGGCGTTTTACTCTGGCCGCGAACTGAATAATGACCCGACGAATTGGTTCGGGCCAAATGCTCTGGCGGTGAAAGGAATGCTGGAAAGTGCAGGGTTCCGCGACATTAAGGTTGTTAATACTTCGCAGGCTAGCGGTACGTGCGCCCGGATGGTTTTTCACGCTTGGCGTTAGGGAAAGACTGAAAGTGCGATCGGTTAATTAAACTCACCACATAAATGTAAAGTAATGTACAGGCAGAAATATGAGCCAACTTAAAATCGCTATTTTCCCAAAAATAAAAACCTTAAGTGCAGTTGCTCTGCTATTGCTACTATTCGGGTGTCCACAAAAGTTAGCGCCCAACAACTATGCTGTCAAGCGAGTCAGCGACGGCGACACCCTTGTCGCCAGCGATGCCGCCGGGAAAGATATAAAAGTGCGTTTTGCCTGTATTGATGCACCGGAAGTCGCGCACACAAATGCTGAGAAAAATAGCAAAGCAGCAGCAAAAAAAAATCAATTTAAGTGGGGAAATCTAGCGCACCAAAGAATGCAGCAGCTAGTTAAACAAGGGGGCGGTCGCGTTGTTTTGACCGTCACGGATACTGACCGCTACGGCCGCAAAGTTAGCGAAGTTCGCTTGCCAAATGGTACATTTGCCCAAGAAGTTTTGACCCGCGAAGGATTAGCAATGGTTTACCGTCCTTACTTGAAAAACTGTCCGAGTGCAAGTATTTTGGAACAAGCGGAAGCCGAAGCTAAGAAAAATCGCCGCGGCGTTTGGGGAGATTCTAAGTTTGTGCCCGCGTGGAAATTTCGGAACAGTGATAAATGATGGGAAGAAAGCCCTTCGACTTCGCGATCGGGTAAAAAGAAGGAAAATGGTAGGAGTACGAGCTAACTCTTGCCTTCGGAGTTTTGTTAGTCTAGTATTGCCACAAGTTTCAACCGATTTGTATATTGACAGGGACAGGATTATGTTGTTGGGGTGGAATCTGGGAACCTCTATCAGACATTTACAGTCTTGGACTCACTCCGGTTTTGTTAAACCCCGTCTATACTAGAAATCTTAGGTTTAGCTGCTCCGCATCGACCCAGAAAGCGGGTTTCTAGATACCGATGCCGATCGCCCTAATTTCGATCGCACTTTGATCCGATCTGTTTTTTCGGAAAAGTCAACAAATGTGATAGGCTCCAGATAAACTAATAGACTGCTGACAAAAGCGGTCTATTGCAATCACCCAAAATTAACTTTACCGGACATCAATGAATATCAAACATCTGGTTATTTCCGGCATGGCCCTGCTCCTCGGTACTACAATCGTAGGAAATGCTATTGCTCAAGGACTGACCGAAAACGAAAAAACGGTTATTTGTCGCTTGAAAACAGAAGTTGACCAGCGGAAAAGCAACGGTCAAAAATTAGTATTTGTGCCGTTGCTGGGCCAAGTTCGCAAGCAAGTTTCATCTCCTTTTAGAGCAACGCTGCATCCTAATGTGGAGTATGTTTTTGTTGCCACTTGCGACGGAAATTGCCAGGATTTAAACTTATCTCTCAAGGATGCAAGCGGTCAGGAAGTCGCTGTGAGTCAAAAAACAGGCGAATTGGCGTCAATCTCTTTTACTCCCCCCTCCCAAGGCGAATATCAAATCACTGCTAAGCCTGGGGAATGCACGACGGCAGAGGGTTGCAGTTACGGCCTGGGAATCTTCGTTCCTGCCTCTGCTAGCGTACCTAATGCTTCAAGAATTCCTGCTGAGATAGCACAATTTCGACTTTGCCAGTAGGGGAACAGCGATAGAGTTGTGGGTTGCGAGTAGAGTAGAGTTTTTAATTAGAAATCTAACTCATAACTTGCAACTTATAACTCGCAACTTATCTCGCAACCACGCCAGACGGTGAGTAGGTTATTAATGACTTCAATTATCTGAAACCATGGCTTTGACCGAAAGCATCCAGGATACAAGCCCCCGGATTCATCCGTGGGGTCAAGGCTTCAATCTAAAATCTAAAATCTAAAATCTAAAATCTAAAATCGATTGACTGGTTCTTACTTCTTGCTTTTTTTACTCTGAGCGACTTGCCCTGCCCTTCGACTTGGCTCAGGAACCGCGACTTGCCCGATCGCATTGCCGAAGGGAATGTAGCCGAAGGCAGCCGAAGAGCCTTCTTCCTTCTGCTATATTTTGTTACGCATAACTCCTCCAAACTGTCAAGCAGATCGAGCTGTGGAACCCTGCAAAGACCCCATAAGTGCCGAAAGCTGGCTTGAAGCCAGAACTTTATTTACCCTCATGCAGGCATCAATTAGAATATAGATGGTGCCTCTCAAAGGTGACGAGTACATTGCCCATGTCTTTAACCTTAGCTTTGAAAAATCAACTGCAGAACCGTCCTCAAATAGGGTTGAAAAGTCTGTTGGGCCGCTTGGGCATCAGGCAGAAAATCGGCTGCGGATACGCCTTGGTCATTGGTATTGCCGTTTTGGGTGCTGTGGCGGGACGGGGAGTAGAATCCTATCACAAACAGCAAGTTAGAGAAAAACTAGCGATCGACCGAGACAAAGCGGAAATCTTAACAAACCTCAATCACACGGTGCAGGAAGTCAGAATTCAGCAGCAAGAGCTCGCGAGTCTGACGACCAAACCGCAAATTTTCGATCGCGAACGATCGGAATTCCTGACTCGCGTTGCTCAGATGAGCGGCATCCTCGAACAACTGCAAACCCTACCGCCGACGAAGAATGCCGATATTGCCAAAGACTACCAACAGCTTCAACAGTTCGCTCAAGTCAACGGCAAAACCGTAGAATCATACTTTCAACAAGTACAAAAATTGTTGGCTACTGCGAAATTATCTGCTTTGAATCCGCAACAGCAGCAGGCTTTCGGCAGGAACTTGAACAATTTTGTGGCGGGGGGAACTGCTTTGAAACTCAAACAGTTTTCCGAGGATTCAGCCGAACTGGCCATCAACTTTCGCGAGAAAGCAGACGAGGCATTGAGAACCTACGAAAATGCCGAAAAACTCGGAACTCTCATTCTCGTTGGCTCTCTCTTGATATCAGGTGCGATCGCAGCAATTCTAGCAGCATACACCAGCGGGGCGATCGCTCGCTCCCTAGAAGCCACCACCCTCATTGCTCAGCGAGTGACAGAAGAATCTAACTTTGACCTGCAAGTACCCGTCACTACTTCCGACGAAGTGGGAATGCTAGCAATTTCCCTCAACGAACTGATCCAAAGAGTAGCAGAATACACAGAAGAATTGCACGAAGCAAAAGTAGCTGCCGAAGCTGCAAACCGCTCAAAAAGTGCATTTCTCGCCAACATGAGCCACGAACTACGCACCCCCCTCAACGCCATCATTAACTACAGCGAAATGCTGCAAGAAGATGCTCAAGATTCTGGTTCAGAAGACTTTCTCCCGGACTTAGAAAAAATTCAAACCGCAGGCAAACACCTGCTGGATATGATTAGCGACATCCTCGATATTTCCAAAATAGAAGCCGGTCACGTCACCCTTTATTTGGAAAACTTCGACGTGGCGACCATGATTGAAGAAGTGATGACTACGGCTCAACCGCTAGTAGAAAAAAAAGGCAATGCTTTAGCACTGAAAACAAAAGGCGAACTCGGCACAATGTACGCCGATCAACCGAAAGTGCGACAGATTCTCCTTAATTTGCTCAGCAATGCTGCCAAATTTACCGAAAAAGGCGTCATTACTATCGGCGTCGAAAGAATTAAAATTGAAAAATCTAGACCGACGAAACCAAATAAAAATAATGATATTCAATCGGGTTCAAACTACACTTCTCAAGTTTTAATGTTTCGAGTTAGCGATACGGGCATTGGAATGACAAACGAGCAATTAGAGCAGATATTTAAACCTTTTACCCAAGCTGATGCTTCGACTACCCGCAAGTATGGAGGCACAGGTTTGGGATTGACAATTAGCCAGCGTTTGTGTCAAATTCTCGGTGGCGAAATTAGCGTTGAAAGCGAGGACGGTAAAGGTTCAACTTTTATTGTCAGTCTCCCGGAACGGGTTGTGATGCAAGGATGAAGTCAATCGATTTTAGATTTTAGATTTTAGATTTTAGATTTTAGAATTGAAGCATTGAGCCCACGGATAAATTCGGGGGCTTGTTTATGGGATACAGGTTTTTTATTTCTGGACGTATGAATCCGAGGGCTTGTATCCTGGATGCTTTCGGTCAGGCAAAATATGGATTTTGACACGGATACACGGATTAATTATTGAGCATTCGTCAATAGTCAGGAGGCAGATATTCAACGAAAAAGAAAGAGGGAGGAAGGAAGAGGGAAATTTTAAAATGTATTGATATAGCAACCGCTTTCGTCGGTTCGGGCAGAAAGTGTAAATAGCGCCAATTGCCGTGCGATCGCAAAACCCATCTCCAAAGTTCTACTCTTAAATATTAATACTTCGGACAGTTTTTGATTACCAGCCGTAGAATAAGGGTTTAAAGGCTCCAAGGCGATCGAGCTACCAACGGAAAATCGAGGGTTTCAGACTACGAAATAAAAACAGTTCGGACTATTGAAAGATGAGGGTTTATGAATATTACTCGCGTCTCAGTTGACTCAGCAGGCAATCAGGCCAATCAAGGTCCATCGGTATCCTCCTATCCTTCTATTTCGTCCGACGGGCGGTTTGTGGTGTTTGGATCTCCAGCATCCAACCTCGTGCCGGGGGACACTAACGCTAGTAGTGATGTCTTTGTGCGCGACACGCTAGCCAATACCACCACCCGTGTCTCAGTTGACTCAGCCGGCAATCAGGGGAACAACCTTTCCACCGAACCCTCCATCTCAGCCAACGGGCGGTTTGTGACATTTTGGTCTAATGCCACCAACCTCGTACCGGGGGACACTAACAATACCAACGACATCTTCGTGCGGGACTCGTTGACAGATACCACCACCCGCGTCTCTGTAGACTCAGCAGGCAATCAGGGGAACAAGTATTCCGGCAATCCATCCATCTCAGCCGACGGGCGGTTTGTGGCGTTTCATTCTAGGGCCACAAACCTCGTAAGCTGTTCGACATCTAAACTGCATTAACTCGCGTTACCTTTGTTTTTGATTTTTCGGTTCCATTTCATAATTAATTCTCCTTCATTTAAAAGTTTATGTAACAGTGATTCTAGTTTTTCAATGGATTC
>NZ_JAUPTE010000037.1:0-62010 GCF_036701705.1 Microcoleus sp. w1-18aA5
ACCTTAAATTTGTTAGCCATATTGCATCTCCTCTACTTTTAGCCTAAATTTAGTGTACCTTCATAGTGAATTGGTATTATTTGAGATTGGAATTCGCGGAGATAACAGTTCCCTCGCTTCTAGTAATTCCTGTTAGGCTGGATTGAATTCGGCTTCTGTTGGGAGACCCACTCATGATAAATTCAAGTTTCTTTAAACATCACAATACATTCATAATTTTCTAGATCGAGAAATCGGTCAACTTGCAAAGTTCCTATTTGTTCAAATCCCTGTTTTTGGTGAAACATTAGGGAACGAGTATTAGCTATTGGCTGGGTAACAATAAACAGCGAAATAAATGAATTTGGAAAAAATTGATAAATTTCTTTATACATAAATTGAGCAACACCTCTACCCATCCAATCTAACTTTGTTGCTACTCTTTCGAGATAAAAATGCCGATCGCTGGTGACTCTTTTCTTAAAAACCTCATCTTTCCAGATAATTTTATCCAAGATTTCATCAGATATTTTGGGTTGTGATATAGCCACAAATCCCACAATTTTCCCATCGGTTTTAGCGACAACAAAATATCTGCATGAATTATTTAAGCTTTGGACAATCTCATCTTCAGTAATTTGTGTTAGCAAAAAGCCGCGCTCGATCGACGTATTTTGACCGCGCGCATGAGAATTGTGAATATTGACGATCGCCTGTATGTCCTCTCCATCGCCTTCTCTAAAAGTTAGATATTCCATTGCATAGTGTGTAGGAACGCTGTCATACATTTGCGATTTTAACGCTCAGGTTTGTCTATTTTAACAGCTAGATATAGAGCGCATACCAGATTTAGTTTTGTAAATATTTTAGGGGCGATCGCCTTCGGACAATATCATGACTGTACGTATGTCTGCACTTGTGGGCGATCGCAAATAACTTCCAGGTAGCCTGGTAGATACTGGAAAACTCTCAGAATATTTTGACTTTCTCTTGACAGGACATAAAATATGCAGTAATTTAAGAAAAAATTTGAGTAAGTAAGATGATTGACTATCAAGAGAACGAAAACTTGTCTTTTGAGGAATATTACGACTTCTTAAAAAGGAGCGATCTTGGTAGTCAGTATCCCAAAGAGCGTTTTGAAGAAAGGATAAGGAAGCTCTTGACTGCTCGCTCAGTTGCTGTTACGGCTAGGAATGATCAAGGGAAGCTCATCGGGGTAGCCTTTGGTATTACGGATTTTGTTTATTTCCTTTTTGTCACAGACTTAGGTGTGGACAGGTCTTATGCAAAACGAGGAATAGGAAGTGAATTATTGGTTCGCATCCGAGAGATGGTTGGTGGGGAAGATGATATTACGGTCGTTACAGTCGCACATGAAACCGCAATGGGTTTCTATGAGAAGTGTGGATATATATCTGAGGACTGTCTATTTTGGAAACCTTGCAAACTTTGGAGTGAATTTACAGTCATTTAGCTCAGCAAAGGATGAGAAAATCAATGCCGTCCCACAGTTGAGACAAAGGGAGAGTTTGTCCGGTAATTGCCTCATGGAAGCCTTGCTGAATCCCTTCTAGGACAGTTTCAATGGGGTCATTATCAGTATCGATGTCAGTGTCTTGACGAATTTCTTGTTGCAGTTCTTTGAATTTTCCTTTATAGATATCTTCCCATTTATCGGACTGCAAGAATTTAATGAAAGCTAAGACTTCTTGTTGTTGGTCTGGCGATAAGACCTTCACATTTTCCAAAATGGCTTGTTCGACGGTCATAATTATCCCTTTTTTTTGATTGCTCTTCTACAATCTAGTAACAACATTATATCAAACGGGTGGCTTTACAGCAATTCAGGGGTGAGTTCAATTAAATTAGCTTGGGATACTCAGTTAGTTTATCCATTGCACTATTTCCTCTACTTACGCAGCAAAACTATTAACCAGTCTAACTGTAGGTCTGTCTGCACTTGTGGGCGATCGCAAATAACTTCCAGGTAGCGTCGCAACTGCTACAGTGTTTCCCAACAGATCGAAGAATTCAACGCTATAACCTGTTTCTAGTCCTTCAACGTGATGCTGTTCTACAACTGTACCGATCTCGCCGGCATAAAGTCCTTCTTCTGGAAAGTTGCACAGCAAGATGACATCTGAATAAAGTTGATAGTTCATATTGTCCTCTGTTAACTTGTTAATCAGGAATCAACAGAATCAGTTCAAAATGACTGCTAGATAGTGAGCAATAACTTTGATATTTTCTCTTCTTTTAAAGCTGACTCAAGCACTGGATATGACTGTTTAGTTAATAAAACCACAATTTTAGAGTTGGAGCTTTTGCTGTTTTTTAACTCTACAAACTCATTTAACCCTTGAACCCCATATTCAATGATTTTTCTATTAGCACTATAATCCTCGCGGTGCATATCTGGTTCCACAGGATGTATGATTCCCAAGGGTCTGTTAGACTCAACCGAAGCTTTCACCGTGAAACGTGAGCCTCCGTTAAGAGAACTTTGGATAAGAATCACACCTGCTCCAAGCCCTGCTTGAATGCGACAAGATTTCACAACTGAAAAAGTATCTTGCTTCTTCAAAGGAGGAATTTCAGAGACAACAAGTCCACCATTTGTCAAGATGCGTTCAATATTAATTTCCGACTGCTTTGGCAAAGATCGGAAAGAGGGTTTAGCTAATCCACTGCCTACCACTCCGATTACCTTTGCAAAGCAATTGTTCTCCCGATCTAGAATTGAAAAAGTGTCTATGCCATCAGCTAAACCATTACAGATGACCCAACCTTTTGATGAAAAATATTTACCAACTCGTTCGGCAATTATTTTGCCATTTTCATTTGGCTTCCTTGTCCCAATGAGAGTAACGATATCTTGATCTAGTAAAGATAGGTTTCCCCTAAAAAAAAGTATCGGTGGAGGATCTTTTAAATCCAAAAGCTTCTTAGGATAGTTTGCATCTACAACAGAAGTGAAACCAATTTCATAAGATTCACATTCAGCTAGTATATCCTCAGCTTGAGAAATAGCTTTTTCAATTTCTAAACCTGAATACTTTTTTCCCACCAATGCTAGAAGTTTAGTAAGGCTAGCATTAGCATTTTCACTTGACCAATAATGGTAAATATTTTGTATAGTAACCAGACTTTTCTTTACAAATACAGCCCCGACTCCCTTGAGAAGAGAGAATGCGAGAATAATCAAGCTTAGTTCCGAATTTCGTTTCATACTATGTTCTCCGTGTATCCGCATCCATCGCCTTTATATTGAGGTGGAACGCAGGAGTAAAACTTCTGCCCAGTTTGCCTATTAATCTTTACTTGCAGTTGTTTAGTCTGACCATTGACTGAACATCTAGGACAGAGCTTACTGCTATTTACAGATGTTATCAGATGAAACAAAGCAATGAACAGAACATTATTTGCTCCTCTAGCGCGTAGCTTCTCTGCCAGAGCATCTGCTGTAGCTCCAGTAGTATACTGATCATCAATTATTATGACATTTTTGCCATTGACATTCACTCCCTCCTGCAAGATCAGGTTACTACGAACGAACCTCCGCCGATCACCTGCTGAAGGTTGTCTGCGAGTTGAAGAATCTACTCCCTCATTCCACTCAAATATACTGAGGCAATTCCAGGAAGCTGTCCTCTGCCCAACAAGTTCAACAATGAGGTTAAACAATTCCCCCATTTTATTCCTTGGTTGCGTTGTGCGCTTGTCCGGGACATAGGTAAATATATCCCATAAAAAGGCTCTTTCCTCTAGGATACGGTCTATATAAGTTATGACAGAATCCCGAAGTGTAAATAATAACTCTCTGCTTCTATCCGCCCGATTGAACTCGAAGTATTTCTCCGTAGTATGGTATTTATCGCACTCACCCTGAGACTGCCTAGCCAAAATTCTGTGAGCAGTCAAGCTTCTATCTGGCAGAAAGTCATCACGACGCGGTTTCCTTGCTAAGTAACTTACCGCACCCCTACAACCAGCTTCCAAGCAAAGCAAATTCTGTAAAGGATTTCTCAGAATATTTAGTATGTCATCATAACTCTCAGCGTAGTATGTAGAACCGCTCTTAATGTTTTTAACATAATCACCTATCCCGTCTCTAATCTCTAAATTTGTTGATTGATAGAATGAAGTTAACACTGTTGGTACTCGTAGTCCTCGACCCAGTTCAATATCTAACCAAGAGTCACCAAGCACGTAACAATTACTATCAGAAATATCTATGCTTTGCGAACGCAAAAAATTAAGAGTCTTTAAGGTATTAGGTTTATCTGCAAGCGACAGTGCAGCAATATTCCCAAAATACTCTTTGACAATTGTATTGACATATTTGGGATGCGAATCAGAGACAATAATACACTGAAATCCGAGACCTGTTGCTTCGGAGATAAATTCTCTAGCACCCTCAAAGATTTCAATCCGTGATAAATCTGTTTGCTCCTGCCCATCTTTCATGGGTTTCAATGCGATATCTGCGGTATTTGTTAAAGTTCCATCCAAATCTATTAACAAAACTTTACGCTCGGCTAATACCCTGTTGTTCGTGGGAATTCTAATCATGGAATTCTCAAAGTTGCTCGTACTACTACCAGTGAGTGTATTGCACTAAACCTATCAAAACCGAATACGCGGCATAGGTAGTGTGAGTCTAACAAGGGGCTTCAACCCCTTGTTAGACTTCATTTTAAACCCTAGCTGCCGCCAATCCGGGCGACATCGCGAGCATTTTCTTCAAACGCAGCCGTCAGCGCATCATCACCGCTTAAACCCGATGCGATCGCCCTTTCAATAGCCTGCAACACCCGCTTATAATCCCTTGGCATCACCTTCACAAACACCGGCACCATCGAGTCCCAATTTGCCAGAACCTTCGATGCCTTCGCACTTCCAGTCAAATCAACGTGAGTTTGAAGCATCTGCCGCAAATCGCTAATTTCCTCAACATCCTCCAATTTTTCCAAATCCACCATCGACATATTGCAGCGAGTAGCAAAATCCCCCGCCTCATCCAAAATGTAAGCAACACCGCCACTCATACCCGCTGCAAAATTGCGCCCGGTTTCGCCCAAAACTACAACTTTGCCGCCAGTCATGTACTCGCAACCGTGATCGCCCACACCTTCAACTACTGCGTTAACGCCGGAGTTACGCACCCCAAAACGTTCGCCCGCCATCCCTCGGATGAAAACCTCACCAGCAGTCGCGCCGTAAAGCACTACGTTACCGACAATCACGTTTTCCTCAGCGACAAAGGTAGAAGCTGGCGACGGATACAGGATGATTTTGCCACCGCTGAGCCCCTTGCCGAGGTAGTCGTTAGCTTCGCCTTCGAGCTCCAGGGTGACACCCTTGGGCACGAATGCGCCAAAGCTTTGTCCAGCGCTGCCTTGGAAGTGCAGGTGCACCGTGTCATCCGGCAAACCTTCCCAGTTGCGTTTGGTGATTTCGTTGCCGAGAATTGTGCCGACAACGCGGTTGACATTGGTAATTGGCAGTTTGGCGTGGACTTTTTCGCCGTTTTCGATCGCACCTTTGCACAAATCCAACAACACAGTCATATCCATCGACTTTTCCAAACCGTGATCCTGCGCCATCTGGCAATAGCGCCCGACATCCGCCCCAACCTCCGGCTGGTAAAGGATTTTCGAGAAATCCAAACCCTTAGCCTTCCAGTGTTCCACCGCTTGCTGAGGTTCCAAAACATCAGTCCGCCCCACCATTTCATTCAGCGTGCGGAAGCCCAACTGCGCCATAATTTCCCGGACTTCCTGCGCGATGAAAGTCATAAAGTTTACCGTGTGCTCGGGGTCGCCGGTAAAGTTTTTCCGCAGCAGCGGGTCTTGCGTCGCCACGCCCACCGGGCAAGTGTTCAGGTGGCAAACGCGCATCATGATGCAGCCCAATGTCACCAGCGGCGCCGTCGCAAAACCGAATTCCTCAGCGCCAAGCAAGGCAGCAATTACTACATCGCGGCCAGTTTTCATTTGACCGTCAGTTTCCACGACAATCCGGCTGCGGAGATTGTTGAGTACCAAAGTCTGGTGAGTTTCCGCCAGTCCCAATTCCCAAGGTAAACCCGCGTGTTTGATCGAAGTCTGCGGCGAAGCGCCGGTGCCGCCGTCGTAGCCGGAAATCAACACGACATCGGCGTGGGCTTTCGCAACCCCCGCCGCGATCGTCCCGACTCCAACTTCCGACACGAGTTTGACGCTAATCCGCGCTTCTCGGTTGGAATTTTTCAAGTCGTGAATCAATTCGGCCAAATCTTCGATCGAATAAATGTCGTGGTGAGGAGGAGGCGAAATCAATCCCACACCCGGAGTCGAGTTCCGCACCTTGGCAATCCACGGGTATACTTTTTTACCCGGCAACTGTCCGCCTTCACCGGGTTTCGCGCCTTGCGCCATCTTGATTTGCAGTTCCCGCGCTTGGGAAAGGTACAAGCTGGTAACGCCGAAACGCCCGGAAGCAACTTGTTTGATCGCGCTGTTTTTCGAGTCGCCGCGATCGTTCGTCCAAGTGTAGCGATCGGGATCTTCGCCACCTTCACCGGTGTTCGATTTGCCACCAATGCGGTTCATCGCTACTGCTAGCGATTCGTGGGCTTCTTTAGAAATCGAACCATAACTCATCGCCCCAGTTTTAAAGCGTTTGAGAATAGATTCGATCGGCTCAACTTCCTCAATGGGTATCGATTCCCGCTGTTTGAATTGCAACAAACCGCGCAAGGTAAAATGCTGCTGGTTTTGTTCATTAACCAGCCCAGAATACTGTTTGAAAAGCGTATAACTGCCCTCGCGCACCGACTTTTGCAGCGCGTGAATTGTCTGCGGACTAAACAAATGCGCTTCGCCTTCTTTCCGCCACTGATATTCGCCGCCAACATCGAGAGTATGTCCGCTGGATGGGCGGTCTGGGAATGCGTGATTATGGCGTAAAATTGCTTCTTGGGCGATTACTTCGAGGTCTACCCCTTCAATCCGCGATGCCGTCCAAGCAAAGTATTTATCGACTACGGATTTGTTCAAGCCGATCGCCTCAAAAATCTGCGCGCCGCGATAACTTTGAATTGTGGAAATCCCAATTTTCGAGGCAACTTTCGTCACACCTTTAGTTGCCGCTTTGACGTAGTTTTTGCACGCTGTTTTGTACTCGACATTTAGCAGCAATCCTTCGCGGATCGAATCGGCGATCGTCTCAAAGGCCAAATACGGATTAATCGCGCCGCAACCGTATCCAATAAGTGTCGCAAAGTGATGCACTTCCCTCGGTTCGCCGGATTCGAGCACGAGTCCCGCCCGCGTGCGCGTACCTTTACGGATCAAGTGGTGGTGCAGGCCTGCAACTGCCAGCAGCGCCGGAATTGGGGCTTTGTCTGGACTGATGCCCCGATCGCTCAAAATGATGATATTCACCCCGGAGGCGATCGCGCTGTCTGCTCCTGCAAAAACCTCTTCTAAGGCTTGTTCAAGACCTTTTACCCCGCTTTTGGGGTCAAACAAAATCGGCAGTGTAATCGACCGGAAATTGCCCTCATTTACGTGTTTGAGCTTAGCTAATTCTTCATTGCTGAGAATCGGCGTTTTCAGTTCAATCAAATGACAGCTTTCGGGTTCTGGTTTGAGCAAATTGCGTTCAGCGCCGATCGTAGTTTCGGCAGAAGTTACAATTTCTTCGCGGATAGAATCGATCGGCGGATTGGTAACTTGAGCAAACAACTGCTGGAAGTATTCATAAAGCAGTTTTGGTCGATTAGAAAGCACCGCCAGCGGCGTATCCGCACCCATCGCGCCGACAGCTTCCACACCATCTTTTGCCATCGGTGCTAACAGCAACCGCAGTTCTTCAAAGGTGTAGCCAAAGGCCATTTGCCGCTGCAATAATGTTTCGGGATGAGATTCTGCTACTGCAGGCGCATCTTTCAGTTTGGCTATTTCGACCATGTGCTGGTCGATCCACTGGCGGTACGGGTGTTCTGTGGCGATTTTGGTTTTAATTTCCTCGTCAGAGACGATGCGGCCTTCCTCGGTATTTACCAGGAACATCCGCCCCGGTTGCAAGCGGCCTTTTGATACAATTCGTTCTGGGGCGATCGGCAAAACTCCGGCTTCCGATGCCATAATTACCAAGTCGTCTTTGGTAACGCAGTAGCGGGAAGGGCGCAAACCGTTGCGATCGAGCACGGCCCCGATCGATGTACCATCGGTAAATGCGATCGAAGCTGGGCCGTCCCAAGGTTCCATCAAGCAAGAATGGTATTCATAGAAAGCTTTTTTCTCGTCACTCATGGACTCGTGGGCTGTCCAAGGTTCGGGAATCATCATCATTACAGCGTGCGGCAAAGAACGCCCGGCCAAATTCAGCAATTCCAAAGCATTGTCAAAAATCGTCGAGTCGCTGCCTTCGATATTGATTAAATTGGGGATTTTCTTTAAGTCATCGCCGAATAGTTCCGACTCGAACAGCGATTGCCGCGCGTGCATCCAGTTAATGTTGCCACGCATCGTGTTAATTTCGCCGTTGTGGGCGATGTAGCGGTAAGGGTGCGATCGTTCCCAACTCGGAAAAGTATTCGTGCTGAAGCGCGAGTGAACCAGGGCTAGAGCGCTTTCCATGTCGGGGTCGTGCAGGTCGGGATAGTAATCGCCGACTTGCACGGGCATTAACATTCCTTTGTAGACGATCGTCCGACAGGAGAGAGTGGAATTGTACCAGTAGGGGTCTGTGTTAGTCCTGCGGATGGCATTGTGAGCACGCTTGCGGATGACGTACAGTTTCCGCTCGAAAGCCGCCTCATCGATACCTGCGGCCCGCCGGAGGAACACTTGCTGCATGAAGGGTTCGCTAGATTTGGCGGTGTCGCCGAGGGACGAGTTGTCCGTGGGAACATCGCGCCAGCCCAGCACTTCTTGGCCTTCTTCTGCGGCGATTTCCTCAAAAATGCGTTTGCCGTTTTCGCGTTCAGTTTGATTTGGCGACGAGTAAATCGCGCCAACGCCGTACTCGCCGGCTTCGGGAAGTTCGATGTTGAGGCCCGCCGTTACTTTCTTGAGAAACTTGTGGGGCACCTGCATCAAAATCCCCGCCCCGTCTCCGGTGTTGGGTTCGCAGCCACACGCGCCTCGGTGGTCGAGGTTCAATAGGATTGTCAGTGCCTGCTCGACAATTTCGTGGGATTTGTTACCCTTCATGTGTACGATGAATCCGACTCCGCAAGCGTCGTGCTCGAACTGCGGATCGTACAAGCCTTGTTTTTGTGGCAGTCCGTTGCTGTTCATTTTGATGTGTCTCTCAAAGTGGTGAAAAGATGTTGATCTAGAGTAGAGGGTGGGATGCCGATCGATCTAGTATCATGTATTATATGTGGATCTACTCAATTAGGTAGAGTTACCAAAAAATCCCAGCTTTTTATATTCGAGTAAAAAAATAGTTAAAGCCGATCACTTAACTATGGAACCCGGAGGTCTAAATATTTATGCTTAAAGACTCTTCAATTATGTGAATTATTAAACCGCAGAGGCCGCAGAGAGCGCAGAGGAACAGAGATGAGTAATTCCGATACCAACTCACATCTTGCACTATTGTTAATAAGCTTTTCAAGGGCGGGCAAGATGCCTGTTCCACAAAATTTACTCTCTGTGGAACAGGCCGGAAAGCCTGTTCTTGAGAAATGAGTTTATAGCATTGTTAATGCGACTGTATCCTCAGCGTCTGGGTGACATTCTCCACCAGCATTTTGCCTTCTCATCCGCGATGAACCTTTCTGAAAAATTGCAAAAAGTCGATCGACTCAAAGCCTGGTTGGATAGCTTTCGTCCGCTTTCTCCCACGCTGGTTGCAGAATTGAAAAAACTCTACGATGTTCGGTTTACTTATCACTGCTTCACAGAACTTATCCAAAATTATTCAAGTCTAACTATTCAACCAGGTTTCATCCCAGAGGGTCTCTAACCAGATGCTAGAATTTTTGCAGCAGCAGTCTCAAGAGCTGGATTAGGATTCACCTTTAATCAATATTCAAGAACCAGCGCCCTTTCTATGAAGATTTGATGTAGATTGGGGCGATCGAGCGAATAACAGGTGACAACAGCTATGTTGGTTTTGCTATGGTTGTTAAGGCAGGTCGATCGGGCTGAGCACAACTCTTGCAAAACTCTAGAGTCGGCTAACCAATCCCCGCAGGTGGGCTTCGGTTTTAACTATAGATTAGTTAATCTCAAAAAATAACGTCGTTTACCAAAGGATTCAGCAAGGAATCCTCAAGGAGTGAAAATCATGGTTCAGATTCAAGAAATTTCTCAAGTATCTACCCTGCACGCACCTGCAGCATCCTACGGAATAGCCGCTACAGAATTGCGGCCTTGGGGCTCATTTACGACTCTAGAAGAAGGCCCAGGATATAAAATTAAGCGGATCGAAGTTAAGTCTGGACATCGCCTCAGCCTGCAAATGCACCACCACCGCAGCGAACACTGGATCGTGGTTTCTGGTACTGCAAAAGTTACTTGTGGCGAAACTGAACAAGTTCTGTTTACAAATCAGTCTACCTACGTTCCTCAGTGCATTTCTCACCGCCTGGAAAATCCGGGAGTTATCCCTCTGGTTTTAATTGAGGTGCAGAATGGCGAATATCTCGGAGAAGATGATATTATCCGCTTTCAAGACGATTATGCCCGTACAGAAAAGGCTAAGTAACTCAAGTTGCTAAAAATATAGGGGTAAGGTGCGCGGCCCGGCGCACCCTACATTCTCCGGGTAAGGTAGAGGGCGAGGCACATTCTACATTTTCAAAACTCAACATTACTTCCAAATTACCAATTACCAATTACTCATAATGATTCATCTGAGCAAAACAGCAGCAACAGAAGTAACGCGCCTCAAGTCGAAGCATCCAAACCCCAATGCTTTATTTCGTCTGGGCGTGGAATCGAGTGGCTGCTCCGGTTTGTCTTATACAATGGCATTTGACGATGCGCCAGCCCCAGAAGACGCTGTATGCGAGTCGGAGGGAATTTCCGTTGCGATCGACCCCCAGCACTTAAAATATCTCAATGAGCTCACATTGGATTATTCAGAAGACTTGATGGGCGGAGGTTTCCGATTTCACAATCCCAATGCCGCCCAAAGCTGTAGCTGCGGCAACTCCTTTTCTGCTAAGGAATAACCAACCTGTAGGGTGCGTCAGTTGCAGATAATTCTTCAATTCTAAAATAGATTGACGCACCTGACAAAATAAGGAATAACCAATATGATTTAGAGTGCGTCAGTTGCAGAAAATTATAAAAGTTTAAATTTAAAATCTAAAATATCAAATCTAAAATCTAAAATCTAAAATCTAAAATCTAAAATCTAAAATCTAAAATATCAAATCTAAAATCTAAAATCTAAAATCTAAAATCTAAAATATCAAATCTAAAATATCAAATCTAAAATATCAAATCTAAAATATCAAATCTAAAATCTAAAATCGTATGATGACACTTAAAGACTTAGAAAAAGTCCAAAAAACCTTCAAAGAAGCCGGTCAAGACTATCAAGTTGAACTAGAAAGCGGGAGAATTATCATTGTGGGCCCGTCAGACATTGTATCTAGCGAAATTGGCATTCGCTTGAGTGCCTTTCTCTTCGTTTGGGTGAATCCCCGCCGTTTGGGTCGAGTTTTTGACTCCGCAGGCGGCTTTATTTTACCTGATGCTAACCTTACAGCACCTGATGTTTCTTTTGTCCGAGCCGCACGTCTCAGGCAAAGTCCCCGTTATTTCGGAGAATTAGTCCCAGACTTCGTAGTAGAAATTAAATCACAGAGCGATCGCATTAAACCGCTAGAAAAAAAGATTCTAAATTTTCTAGAACTCGGAGCACAAGTGGGGATTCTGATTGACCCGGACGAAGAAACTGTTACAGTTTATCGTCAGGAATGTGAACCAATTGTGTTGGGAAATGAAGATATTTTGACAGTTGCCGAACTTTTCCCTGGTTGGGAATTGCCAATTTATGAACTGTGGCCACCAATTTTTACTGAAGCAGAAACTCAAACTGAAGCCTAATAAAGTTTATGCAGGTTTTACATGGCCAGAAATGCGAAAAGCCTCTCTTCTCTTCCTCTGTGTCCTCTGCGCTCTCTGCGGTTAAATAATTCCTATGCAACCGTAAACGATATCAGTGCAATGGAAAAGCTTTCAATCAAGCTGGCGTACCGAGAATAATCCACTGCATTAACTGCTGCCACTCGGGAGATTGAGCTAATAAATCTGCATCGAATTCATTTCCCGCATCCTGGGAAAACTCGGCGAAAGCTTCCGCCCAATTAATTACTGTTTCCACAGGCAAATA
Source organism: Microcoleus sp. w1-18aA5 (assembly GCF_036701705.1). Classification (NCBI taxonomy): domain Bacteria; kingdom Bacillati; phylum Cyanobacteriota; class Cyanophyceae; order Oscillatoriales; family Microcoleaceae; genus Microcoleus; species Microcoleus sp. w1-18aA5. Next base: position 12,328 of record NZ_JAUPTE010000037.1, read on the forward strand.
AGGCGTATAATTCCAAGAACGCTGCAAAAACTCTACCATCTCAACAGCATGACCGGTGCGGTACAAATACCAAGCAATCCAAACTAAGGTACTGTACTTGATTTGCTTTTCCAACAAACGTATTTTGTCCGGCAACTCGGGGCGGGCAAAAAAATTGTCCATCACTGCGGCGAGGGATTTAGCCTGCGGTAAACCTTTGTACATGGCGCTTTGTTCGTGCTGGCGGTAGCAAACAGTTACTTGTTGCAACCACTCTGCTTCGCATCCCATTAAGGCTAAACGCAGCACTAAATCTGTATCTTCCGCCGGGGGAAATCGAGGATCAAATCCGCCGGCGCGCTCTAACCACTGACGGCGAAATACCATCGCACTGGGTAATACTGGTTTCCATCGCAGCCACATTTCTAAGTCTAATTTAGGGACATTTTGCCAGGGTTTGACATCTTTTAGCGGTTCGCCTATACTATTAACTAGACGCCAGCCGCTGTGAACTATTCCTAGATTTGGTCGCGCTGCAAATACAGCCATTTGTGCTGCTAATTTGTCGGGAAAAAAGTAGTCGTCAGCATCGAGAAAGGCGATAAATTCTCCTCGCGCTAGCTCGATGCCGTGATTTCTGGCAATCGAAACTCCTTGATTTTTTTGGTAAATGTAGCGAATTCGATCGCCATATTTCTCTAAAACTAATCTAGTGTCATCTTTGGAACCGTCGTCTATGACAATAATTTCCCAGTTAGCATAGGTTTGGTGCAGAACGCTATCTACGGCTTGGCCGACGTAATCCGCGCAGTTGTAAGCCGGAATTACTACGCTCACCTGCGGAGTGCGATCGCTCGTAACATTACTCATAATTAATTATCTTAAATTCGATTGCGTCTTTATTTTACAATGAGCGTAGGGTGCGTCAGTTCCTGACGCACCCAGCAAGGGGTTCTTGTGTTCATTAATTTGGGGTCAAGAATTTGCCAAGGTAAGTTGGTGCGAGTTCAGTATATCTTGGGGGCGAATTGCTGAAGGGTAGCGATCGCCTTTTACCTTCAAATACTTGTCAGCTATTTCCAAAACCTGTTCGGGATTGGCTGGCTTCCTCAAAAAATCGGAAGCACCTGTCAATTTCGCTCGTGTGCGGTCAATTATACTGTCTTGACTGGTCAAAAACACGATCGGAGTTTCCCGAAAAGCAGGTGTCTTTCGCAAAAAATTGCACAAAGCAAAGCCACTTGTCTTCGGCATCACCACGTCCATAAAAATTAAAGCAGGCTTTTGTTTGGCGAGGAGGCCCACTCCCTGCATGGGGTCTTGAATTTTTAGGACTCGATAGCCCTCCGGCAATAAAATTTGCTCTAAAAATTCGCAAACTGTCGGACTGTCATCGATACAAGCAATCAAAGGGCGACCCGGCCCAGCAATAGCTGCGGCCAGGCGCCACTGTTCTATAGGCGACGGCAAGTCTGGTACTGTGCGGAAATTTACTAAACCCTGCTTGATGTAATTGACTAAAGCGCGAGTTGCCACTGTCACGCACTGCTTTTTCTTAAATGCAATATCCCAAAGAGTATTCTCGCCGTTGAATACGTTACCCAAAGCGATCAAAGAATTAGAACTAAATCGATTTTGCTGCAACTGAGCCGACGGTTTTAAAAGCGGTGCTTGTTCTGGATCTACCAGCCACAAACCCATTGCTTTCCACTTCTGCCAAATTTCTTCTGTACAACACAGAACTTTCTCTACTTCTGTTAAAGACAGCAGCAAAGAAGAGGTAATTGTAGAAAAATATTTCTGGGACGGACGCCACTCCCGGCGCAAACCCGATTGACCGATCAGAGCAAATAACACTTCGGAAAGGCTGGTGTGGACGATCGCCCTAGCTTGTTCCAGGCTCATTTCGCTGGCTGCTATCCCTCGCTGAAGCAGTTGATATTCCCACAGTTCTCCAGCATCGAGGTCTCTGAGATCCACTTGAAAGTTTCGACAGTGTTGCCCGATCGCCCTGTACCAGCGTCTAGCTCTGTGCGCTCCTCCCGTGGCATAAACCAAACTACCCTGAAAAAAGTAAAGTTGCCACTGTTGTTCCCCTTGCTCTAACACCAGTTTCCCCGTTGCTTGTTTCTGGCTGAGTACAGCCAGAGTATGGGACAACATTTTGTATCCGATTGCGGTAGCAGACATATCAACTCGCATCCCCTGTACTCTGTTTGTACCATTATATAGCTGCTGAGTTTTGAAAGATAACAGTAATTTTACTGAATTTAGGTTAAAAAACACCACTTATTGTGAGAATTTAACCCTCTTAGGGAGTGATTCCCCCCAGGAGTTTTAGCCATGAGGATGTAACGGCTATTTGCCCTATTAACTAATAACTAAAATCAGGATTCTAACTAATAATTAATTGCCCTCGCTATCTGTGGGAGGTACTGGATCGTAACCCCCTGGATGAAAAGGATGACAGCGCAAAATCCGCTTAACTGCCATTGAGCTGCCGCGGGCAGGCCCAAATCTCTCTATTGCTTCGATCGCGTATTGCGAACAAGTTGGCTGAAATCTACAGGCGTTAGGCAGGTAAGGAGAAATCCCCATTTTGTAGCCTCGGATTAATCCGATCAGCAATATTTTCACAATTTTTACCTCAGCGATTGATTAGATTAATAGGCAAATCTCGTCCCATACCGCTCTAAGCTAGGTGAATCGAGAGCATTCCTAGCGGTTAGAGTTCCGCTAACTTTTCCAGTACCAATTATACCTTTTTTCATTTTTATTTTAGATACTTAAATCACAATTTGAGGAGATAATATGGTACTTGTCTCTGAGTTGGCTACTTGACCGATACCTAAAAAATTACCGTCTCGATCGTACACCTGCAAGGGATAGGGAGGTTGGGGTATTGAGTTGTCGGGGGGATTGTTCCTACTTTCCTCATAGGGCCCGATCGGCGTTTCTGGAATGGGGAGGCGCTGACCTTGAAACCAGCGTTTGGTATATTCAGGAGAAAGGACGATCGCACCTAAATGTCCCAAAACCGCCGATGGCAAAATCGGGCAGAATTTATTCTCCTGCAATTGCAGTTCCAATTCTTCAAAACTGAGACTTTGGTCGATCGAAAAACCGCTACTTTCGGTGCGAGTCAAACAAGCCAAAGTACCGCCTGTATTCAACACCGCGCCCAAATCCCGCGCGATCGCCCGAATGTAAGTACCCGCCCCGCAGGCGATCGACAAATCCAATTCAGGAAAATCCCCCGATCGCCAATCCAAGATTTCCAGCCGAAAAACCTCGACATTCCTAGCAGCAACTTCTACAGTTTCCCCTTTTCTAGCTAACTCATAAAGGCGTTTTCCTCCCACCTGCACCGCACTAAAACTCGGTGGAAACTGCTCGATTTTTCCTATAAATTTTGGGAGTGCAGCTTGCACTTTTTCCAAACTCAACTCGGGCACCGGTCGAGAATGGATAATTTCTCCTTCTAAATCGTCAGTAGCAGTAGTTAAGCCAAACCGAATCGTGCCTCGGTAAGCTTTATTGTGTTGGAGATATTGCAGCAGTCTGGTTGCTTTGCCCAGGGCGATCGGCAAAACGCCAGTCACAGCAGGATCGAGGGTTCCTCCGTGTCCTACTCGCTTGAGTTTCAATAGCCGGCGCACTCGCCCCACGCAGTCGTGAGATGTCATGCCCGCAGGTTTGTTGAGATTGAGAAAACCGTCAGTAGTCATTAGGAAGTTCGGCAACGGATTTTGTAACGGATGTCACGGATGTCACGGATGTCACGGATTTCAGTCCGATGTCCGTCGGAAGTTCGGCAACGGATTTTGTAACGGATGTCATGGATGTAACGGATGTCAGGAAGAAGGAAGAAGTAAGCAGGAAAAAGGAAGATGAAAAGTTGGGAGATGGATTTCCTTCGATTGCGAAAGCTAACGTTACTTGCAACGCGAAAGCGGTTTTGAGTTAACAAGTTCAACATTGAAAACTTAAAACTACAAAGTACCCAATTCCCTATTATCAATTCGCAATTCCCAATTCCCCATTACCCATTAAAGAATAAAGTCTGCCTGACTGATAGAACCGCGGGCAACTCCGAATAAAGTAGCGAGAGTTTCCTTGGTGTTTGTAAGCTGAATAATTGTACTCGGCGAAGTTCCGGCCCCAGCGGAAATGGTGAGTTCGCCAAAGGTGAGGCCGGCAGTCAAGCGAATTTGATCGATACCATCAGTAAAGTCTGTAATCACATCACCATCTGCTAAACGCCCGATCGCAAAAGTATCGTTTCCGGTGCCGCCAGTTAAAGTATCTTGGCCGCGATCGCCCGATAAACAGTCATTGCCGATGCCACCAAACAGCGAGTCATCGCCAGCACCCCCAAAAAGCGAGTCATCGCCCGCGCCTCCCAACAAAGTATCGGTGTCTTGGTTGCCAAACAGCAAATCATTGCCATCGCCGCCCAGCATTGAGTCAGAACCTTTGCCACCGTAGAAAGTATCGTCGCCGGCGCCACCCAAAACGCTGTCGCGGCCCGCACCGCCGAACAGCAAATCATCGCCAACGTCCCCCAGCAGTGAGTCATCGCCGTCGCCGCCGTAGAGGGAATCGTCTGCGCCTAAGCCGAAAATGCTGTCAGGGCCACCCAAACCAAATATCAAGTTAGCGCCGGCACTACCTCTGAGGGAGTCGGGGCCGCTGGTGCCGCGAGTGCCACCAGGTGTCCCTCCGGGACTGGTACCGCCGCCGGTGGGGGTTGGGGTGGTGACGGGAATTGGTCGAATTGGCACTGCTGATGGCATGATTCTGAAGATGGGTAGAAATTTGCCATTCTAACTTAGCTTAAAACCGGAAGTTATAAGCTCGCCAACCGCCGAGATCAGAAATATCGATCGCATCCGCCACAGCATAAGGTTCGCACAAAAAGCCCTGCACCGTCGAGCCGTCCTCCAACACCAGCGTACCAATTCCCAAGGGCGGGGGAATTTTAGCGACAAATCCACCGAAAGCGGAGATCGACAACTCCCAAACTTCCACCTCGATCGCGCTACCGCCCTCTATCTGACGCACCAATCCCGGCTTGCCCAGAGCAGTACCCGTCAAAGCGTACAGCTTGTAAATCGGGCTGGTACGGCAGGCGCGAACTAAAATTCCTCCGAGCTCGATTAGTTGATAATTCAGCGGCTCACCGCTCAAATGAGCGCCAACTACGGCTATTTTGACTCGTTCTTCTGAGGAAGGTTTGGCTGCGATAACGGGTTCCGGGAGGGTTGGCAGCGGCAGACCGGTTGCGCCCAAAGTTCCCCCCAAGCGATCGTGGAAAGCAGATCCCAGGCGGCAGAGCAATAAATCGTGCCACGCAGGAGCCATCAGTGTCAGTCCTGCGGGCAATCCGCTGCTTTGAAACCCGCTGGGAACTGCGATCGCGCACAAATCGAGCAAATTCGCAAAGTTCGTGTAGCGCCCAAGATTGGTGTTGAGGGCGATCGGCTCGGCTGCAACTTCTGCGACTGTATAAATCGTGCCTGTCGTGGGAACAGCGAAAACATCCATTGACTCCCACTGAATTTCTGCCTTCTGGCGGAGTTCTGCCAATCGGTACGACGCGCGGTAGGCAGAGACGGCATCGTAGCGTTTGCCGCCGCTGATAATTTCGTAGACGATCGGATCGATATCCTCTGGGTGCGCGTCGAGGAAATCGCCGATCGCGGCCAACCTTTCTGCTACCCAAGGCCCGCCGTAGAGGAGTTCGGCAGCATCCGCAAAGGGTTTGAAGTCAATAGGTGCGATCGTGCAGCCCAAAGATTGTAAGCGCGCGATCGCCTCCCGGTAGCGCTGTTCGGCTTCTGCATTCCCAAAAAATTCGAGTTCGCTGTCTGCGGGAACTCCCACCCGCAAGCGGGATAAATCCGGCAAAACTTTCGTTTCAGGGCGACGAGAAAACGCATCCTCAGCATCAAAACCGCTGGCTACTTGCAGCACGGAGGCCGCATCCGCACAGGTGAGAGCGAACACAGAAACGCAATCGAGCGATCGCACTGCCGGTAACAGGCCGCGAGTGCTGATCGATCCGCAACTTGGCTTCAGCCCGACAATGTTGGTAAAAGCAGCGGGAACCCGCCCTGAGCCTGCGGTATCGGTACCCAGAGCAAAACTCACCAATCCGGCCGAGACTGCTGCTGCGGAACCGGAACTCGATCCGCCCGGAATGTAGCGCCGATCGAACGGATTGCGGCAAACTCCATAGGGCGTGCGGGTTCCCACTAATCCTGTGGCAAACTGATCCATGTTTGTTTTGCCGATCGCGATCGCACCTGCAGCGCACAAACGCTCTACGACTGCGGACGATCGCGCTGGAGTGTGAGCAAACTGCGGACATCCCGCCGTAGTCGGAACGCCCGCCCAATCGAGATTATCTTTGATCGCAAAAGGTATTCCGTAGAGCGGTAGCTGCTGCGGATCTAGGTTTTCCAAAGCTTTGGCGCGTTCGAGGGTTTCCGCCAGCGGTGCTAAATAAATCCATACTGCCGGATCTGCATAGCGTTCGATCCGATCGTACACGCTGGCTATCGCATCTGCAGGCGCGATCGAGCCTGTGCGGTAGCGATCGAGCAGCGAATTAATGTCGAGACTCTGACTGTAGTTAAATTTTTCCATAATGCACGGTCAGTCGATTTTAGATTTTAGATTTTAGATTTTCGATTGAAGATTTGACTTCACAGGCTGTGTTTGGCGAGCGTTATTACTCACCGAAGAGTACCTTTCTCAAAAACAGGCAAGATGCCTGTTTCACAAAGAGTGTATTTCTTTCTTCTTGTGGGGTGGGCATCCTGCCCGCCCATAAAAGGCTTATTGAGAATGGTGGAACATCTCAGTTATTACAAATAGAAAATTAGTTTACCGCATTGTCGATCGTATTCGCATCCAGTTAGCGGGCGATCGAAGTATTTCTCAAGAAATCTTCAACCCTAGCCTTGCGGGTTTCGTCTTTGTGTGCAGCTAAACTTCGCGATTTCCAATCACCCTGTCTCATCCCGGTTTAATATTCCAAAAATTTTAATTAACAACTCCCAAAAAAACCATTTTTTGTAACATTTGACACATTTCCGCATCAATTTTGCTGTTACCGTTTGAAACGTAGCAATCTAGTAAGATTACAAGCTACAGTATGCTTACCTTTCAAAAAGCTAAGTGCATTGCTGTTACTAACAGTCTCGAATAACTCCTTGGGTTGCAAACAGGACTTATACAGACAAAAACCGAAAAATTTAACCGCTTCTAGGGTTCCGATTTGAATCAGTTTCTAACTCAGCTTAGACAGTTCAAGTGCTGGTCCGAGAGAAGCAGACTGGTTGTCCCAATATTTTAATGTTAGGGAAACACTAGCCAGTTACACGGCGGGATAAAAGCCCGGGAGAAACGCGATCGATCAGCAAGACTCGGTTCGTTAGCTCTCGGGCTTTATCCTTGTATATCAAGGGGGTTTGCGGAAGCTAAGGAAGCCAAAGAAGGTGCAAAAGCTCGATCAACATATTCACCTCTAACCAGCAACCAGAATCTGCTATGGATATCCGATATTGCTCCCCAAAAATAACGCGATCGCCCTTATCCTACTGCGCCTTATTTTTTATCACCTTGTTTTTCGCTGTCGGCTGCGTCAACCCGGCAATTTATATCAAAACCACGACTGAAAGCGAAGCAGCTTCTTCAGTAAGTGCTGATGCAGTTAGCCTCGGATTCAGCGCGTGGCCCGGCTGGTTTCCTTGGCAAATTGCCAAAGAGCAAAAGATATTTGAAGCCAACAAAGTTGCTGTAGACTTAAAATGGTTTGACGGCTACTTAGAATCGATCAGCACCCTCACAGCAGGACAGATAGATGCTAACAGCCAAACCCTCGGCGATACCGTAAACTCTATATCAGGCGGCGCCAACCAAGTAATTGTTTTAGTCAACGACAACTCAACGGGAAATGACAAAGTAATTGTCGCCGAAGGCATCAATTCCGTTGCCGATTTAAAAGGTAAAAAAGTTGCAGCCGAGGAAGGTACAGTCGATCACTTTTTATTGCTTTTAGGGCTAAGAAAAGCAGGTTTATCAGTGCAAGATATTCAATTTGTACCGCTGGAAACTGGCAAAGCTGCGGCGGCTTTCGTCGGAGGACAAGTGGATGCGGTGGCAGTTTTTGCGCCGTTTACCACACAGGCATTAAAACGATCGAACAGCAAGGAACTGTTTAGTTCAAAAGATTTTCCGGGGGCGATTTCCGACCATTTGGTATTCACCCGAAAGTTTATCGGTGAACACCCCGATCGAGTGCAAGCTCTGGTCAATTCCTGGTTTGCAACATTGGAATACATGAAAGCAAATAAAGAGAAATCTTACGAGATTCTAGCCAACCGCGCTGGAGTTAGCGTCGAGGAATACAAAGAATATGAAAATGGCACTAAGATATTTACGATCGAGGAAAACTTGAAAGCCTTTCAACCGGGAAACGACATGACATCATTGCAGTTTGCGGCGGCCGAAATGACTAAATTTCTCGTCGATGTAAATTTAGCAAAAACCCAACCAGATATCAGCACATTATTTGACGATCGTTTTATAAAAGCTTATGCCGAAGGTAAAAGCTAAAAGGCATCATTTAGGATTGTGCAGACACAAAAAAGCTTAATAAAAATACTTTTTATAATCCCCAAAATCTACTCCAATTACTCGACAAACTGTTCCGCAATTAAATCATGCCACCAAATCCCGATCCGCGATCGATCCAATCCCACCTCAAGCAAAAAAACCTAAATCCCACCGTTTTCTGGCGGATTGCGGAAGAGATACCACAACCCCTCAATATTGGGTTAACGGTAACATCAATCGCACTGCCGCTGCTGCTGTGGTGGCTAGTAACAACCTTCGCCAACGTAGACCCCAAATTTTTGCCTTCCCCCGGCAAAGTTTTAGAGGCATTTGGTCGGCTGTGGAACACTCGCGAACTTTTGAAAGACACAGTAGCGAGTTTGTGGCGGGTGGGAGTGGGCTTTCTGTTCGCCTTGGTTTTTTCCATACCAATTGGCGTGCTGATGGGCAGTTTTGCCAGTATTCGCGCCTTGCTGGAACCCATGTTCGGCTTGATGCGATATATGCCCGCACCAGCGTTCATTCCCTTGCTAATTCTCTACTTGGGAATCGGCGAAGAACCGAAAATAATGCTGATATTTATCGGCGTCTTTTTCTTCAATTCGCTGATGGTGATGGATACAGTCAAGTTTGTTCCAAAAGACTTGATCGAATCTACTTATATGTTGGGCGGTAATCGCTGGGAAATCCTAACCCAAGTTATTTTTCCTCACGTTTTGCCGGGAATTCTTGATGCTAGCCGCATCAACCTAGCTGCGGCTTGGCAATTGGTAATCGTCTCGGAATTGATTGCAGCAACCGAAGGCTTAGGCCGCCGGATTAGTGTCGCAGGTCGATTTCTCCGAACCGATGAAATTTTTGTGGGGCTGATTGTCATTGGGGCGATCGGACTGACTTTTGACTTGCTTTTTCAATATCTGCTGCGGGTTTCTTGTAAATGGTCAAGTCAGAAACAGTAAGCAGATGTTAAAAGGCAAAATTGTGTCACTTTTTTACTTAAATTACAGAGGATAAACTCATGTTTCTGCAAATCAACAATCTGCACAAAAACTTTGAAACCAAAAAGGGTAAATTAGTTGTCCTCAAGGACATCAATATGACCATCAAGCAAGGCGAATTTATCTGCGCGGTAGGCGCATCCGGTTCTGGCAAATCTACTCTGTTGAGGCAGATTGCCGGATTGGACAAGCCGACAACAGGGGAAGTGAAAATTGACGGCAAAGAAGTTGTTTCGCCTGGGCCGGATCGAGGTATGGTATTTCAGCATTACACTCTTTATCCTTGGATGAACGTGCAGGAAAATGCTGAGTTTGGCCTCAAACTTCAAGGCGTTTCCAAGAAAAAGCGGCGCGAACAAGCCAGCTATTATTTGAGTGTGGTAGGATTGACGCAGTTTGCTTCGTCGCTACCGAAGGAATTGTCCGGCGGGATGAAACAGCGCGTGGCGATCGCCCGCGCCCTCGCTTCTGAACCTAAAGTGTTATTAATGGATGAACCTTTCGGCGCATTGGATATCCACACTAAAGAATCGATGCACGAATTCATGCTGGATTTGTGGCGCCGCACTCAGATTACAATCTTTATGATTACCCATGATGTCGAAGAAGCGGTGTTTCTTTCCAATCGGATTTATGCTTTGGGCGCTCGTCCTGGTACAGTGAGAAAGGAAATGTCGATTAATTTGCCCGATCGCACTCCCAGCATTAAACGCCACGCCAAATTCCACGATTATCGCGACGAACTCATGGATTTGATGCGGAAACACGGACAGGAAGCAGTTGCAATGGCTGCTTAAATAGAAATCGGTTTGTATAACCTTTCTCAGGTAAATGAGGTACTCCTGGGCATTGGGCATTGGGCATTGGGCATTGGGCATTGGACTCTCCCCCATACCTCACCACGCTTGAAAACCGGTATAAATATTACTTTGGGATCAGGCGGGTTGAGCAGCTAATATCATGTCCGGTTGAATAGTTATAATACTTTTGTCCCATCATGCCCGATGCCCGATGCCCGTATAGGATTTATAAGTAATTAACCGGACTTGATATAAGACATACTATTGTTTTGTTTCGCTGACCCCAAAAATACATCAAGAGGAACTTATGGTGCAACTATCGATCGACACAAACTCACAAATTGATTCAAGCTTCGTATTAATGCAAGAAACCGTACCGGGCGGCGCGTACTGGTCGGGAGTCATCAAGCGGGGAAACACCCTGCGAATCACCGATTTAGAAGGATCTCGCGGCGTTTCCATGCTGTGCTACAACGCCGACAATGCGATCGAACGTTTCAACGCAGCAGACACCGCCAAAATTCAATTCAACGCCTTTCTCAAACAAGGCATGGTGATCTACACAGACATGGGACGCATCCTATTTTCCATCACCCAAGACACCTCCGGCTGTCACGATTTGCTAGGAGGATGCAGCAACGCCATTAGCAATGCCAAAAAATACGGCGAAGGAGACTGGAAAAACTCCCGCGACAACTTCCTCAAAGCCCTAACTCGCTGGGGTTTAGGCAAAAAAGATATCATGCCAAACCTCAACTTATTTACTCGCATTGCCGTCAAACCAGACGGCACGATGGAGTTTCGCGAAGGCTGCGAAAAACCGGGTAGTTTTATCGATTTGCGAGCCGAAATGAACGTATTGACCATTATCTCTAACTGCCCCCACATCCTGCATCCGGGTTCAATTTACGATCCAAAACCCATCCAAATTCAAATTGTGAAAACCCCCGCACCCGCACCAGACGACTTGTGCCGCACCGCCAACCCGGAAGCCGTGCGCGGGTTCATCAACACCGATGCTTTGTTCGTGCAATAGACTCGATTCCAGCACTCAATCTTGTCCGCATCAATCGGCGGTAAAAAAATCTGCAATTTCATCACAAAAAGTGAACCATGACTGCAACTACCCAACAAATTCTCGATCCAAAAACTGCAATTTATAACGAAGTTTTACCCGCCAGACATCCCTGGTCTCGTGTCATCAAAAAAGGACAGATTCTCCGGATTGTAGATTTAGGCGGAAATCAAGCAGTAGATTTTTTAGTTTACAATGCCGATGACCCTTCCGAACGCTACAGCGCCCCCGATACGATCGTCAATCAAGGCAACATCTTTGTCACTACAAACAGCCAACTCATTTCTAACGAAGGGCGAGCCATAATGACCATAATTGCTGACTCCTGCGGGCGGCACGATACCTCCGGCGGCGCCTGTAGCTGCGAGAGCAATTCGGTGCGGTTTGGACTCGATAAAAAATACCAGCACGCCTGTGTTGAAAATTTCCTCGCCGCAATTCTTCCCCACGGTTTGGGCAAGCGAGATTTAGTCAGCAATATCAACTTTTTTATGAATGTTCCGGTTAGCGAAGATGGCACGCTAGAAATTGTTGACGGCATCTCCGATCCGGGAAGCACCGTTGATTTGCGAGCCGAAATGAACGCGCTAGTTGCTATTTCTAACTGCCCGCAAATGAACAACCCTTGCAATGCTTACAATCCTACACCGATTCAGTTGATTGTTTGGGATTCTGTGTAATCTAATATGCCCGGTGAGAGGGGGACGCTAGCACTATTGTTAGCGCCCTTCCCTATTGCCCCAAAAGACTTGCATAGCATTCCCAAGCTTTCCTATCTAGAAATTATCTGCGTTTATCTGCGTTCATCTCCCTTACATCTGCGGTTGACTTATCAATCAAAGATTCATACAAATACCCAAATGTTTAACAGAGTTTTGATTGCAAATCGCGGTGAAATTGCCTGCCGAATTATCCGCACACTCGATCGCCTCGGAATTGCTTCGGTAGCAGTATATTCTGAAGCCGACGCCCGCGCCTCGCACGTTTTCGCCGCCAGCGAAGCCGTTTGTATCGGTGCAGCCGCCGCAGCCGAGAGTTATTTGCGGTTCGATCGCATTCTCGAAGTTGCGCGCCAAACAAAAGCTCAAGCTATCCATCCGGGTTACGGCTTTTTGAGCGAAAATGCTGAATTTGCCGAAGCTTGTGCAAGCGAAAATATTGCATTTATCGGCCCGACTCCGAGTCAGTTGCGCTGCTTTGGATTGAAGCACACCGCGCGGGAAATAGCGGCTGCAAATCAAGTGCCCCTAACTCCCGGAAGCGAACTTTTAGCAAGTTTGGAGGATGCCCAAAAAGCGGCTGGGGCGATCGGCTATCCGGTGATGCTCAAAAGTACCGCAGGCGGCGGCGGCATCGGTTTGCAGGCTTGTTTTGGCGATCGAGATTTGGCAGAAGCCTTTGAAAAAGTACAGCGTTTGAGTCAAAGCAATTTTAAACAAAGCGGCGTTTTTTTAGAGAAATACATTCAAACAGCCAGACACATTGAAGTCCAAATCTTTGGAGATGGCAAAGGAAATGTCATAGCCTTGGGCGAGCGAGATTGTTCGGTGCAGCGGCGCAATCAAAAAGTAATTGAAGAAACCCCCGCCCCTGGTATTAGCGACGAACAGCGAAATCAGTTGTACGGTGCAGCAGTGCGGTTGGGAAAAGCGGTAAATTACCAGTCAGCGGGTACTGTTGAATTTGTGTTTGATGTCGATGCGAAACAGTTTTATTTTTTGGAAGTCAACACGCGCTTGCAAGTTGAACACGGCGTTACTGAAGCTGTCAACAACATCGACCTCGTTGAGTGGATGATAAAACAGGCTTCGGGAAATTTGTTCCCCCTGGAAGAGTACCGATATCGGCCGCAGGGACACTCAATTGAGGTGCGAATTTATGCGGAAGATGCCGGCAAGAATTTTCAGCCGAGTTCCGGGTTGCTGAATCAAGTTGCATTTCCCGAAAACGTCCGCTGCGACAGTTGGATAGAAACCGGCACGGAGGTAACTCCTTTTTACGATCCGCTGCTAGCCAAAGTAATCGTTTGCGCGGATAATAGAGAACAGGCGATCGTAAAACTAAAAGCTGCTTTAGATGCCAGTGAAATAGCGGGAATTGAAACTAATTTAGATTACCTCCGCCAGATTTTGGACGATTCCCGATTCAGCCGGGGCGAACTGAACACGCGCTTTTTAAACTCTTTTGAATACGCACCTTTAACGATCGATGTATTGGATGGGGGAACCTACAGCAGCATTCAAGATTATCCGGGGCGGATTGGCTATTGGGATGTTGGCGTGCCGCCTTCCGGGCCAATGGATCATCTGGCATTTCGATCGGCAAATCGTTTAGTAGGAAATCCCGAATCGACAGCAGGATTGGAATTCACAGCGACAGGCCCAACTCTGCGCTTTAATGCCGATACAGTTATTAGTTTGACTGGTGCAACTATGAAGGGAACGCTAAACGGCGAATCGGTGCCGTTTTGGACGGCAATTCCCGTAAAAGCTGGTAGCATTCTCAAGTTAAAAGCTATTCAAGGCGACGGCTACCGCACTTATTTAGCAGTCAAACACGGCTTAAATGTCCCCGATTATTTGGGCAGCAAATCAACTTTTGTACTGGGCAAATTTGGCGGACACGCGGGCCGCACGCTGCGTCCGGGAGATGTGCTTAAACTGCTTCAAACTGCAACTCTGGAAGCGGAATTATCTTTACCACCGGAACTAATTCCCACCTACAGCAATAATTGGGAAATCGGCGTTTTGTACGGGCCTCACGGCGCGCCGGATTTCTTTACTGAGTCAGACATCGAAATGTTTTTCTCTACAGAATGGCAGGTGCATTACAACTCGACGCGGACGGGCATTCGGCTGATCGGCCCGAAGCCCACCTGGGCGCGTCAAGACGGCGGGGAAGCGGGTTTGCACCCGTCTAACATTCACGATAATGCTTACGCGATCGGCACGATCGATTTTACGGGCGATATGCCTGTAATTCTCGGTCTTGACGGCCCGAGTTTGGGAGGTTTTGTGTGTCCTGCTACTATTGTGAAGTCGGAACTGTGGAAAATCGGGCAACTGAAGCCGGGGGACAGCATCCGCTTTCACTGTTTGAGTTTTGCTGAAGCTTTGCAGCGGGAATTAGCACAAAATAGGCAAATTGCTACTTTTAGTTTGCCTGTTTTTGGGGAAAATGCGGAGGAATTGCCCGCAGTTCCCGCTTCTCCAATTTTGCATAAAATTCCCGAATCTCCGGGACAGGTTGCTGTTACTTACCGTCAAGCTGGGGATAAATATATTCTAGTTGAATACGGGCCGTTGGTGCTGGATTTAAATTTGCGTTTTCGGGCGCACGCATTGATGGAACATTTGAAAGCAAATCCGTTGCCTGGTGTTATCGAATTAGTGCCGGGAATGCGATCGCTCCAAATTCACTTTGAGGGCCGCCAGATTTCGCAACAGCAGCTAATGCAGGCGCTGATTGCGGCGGAGGCGGAACTTCCGGCGATCGAGGATTTGGAAGTGCCGGCGCGAATTGTGCACTTGCCTTTATCTTGGGAAGATGAATCAACGCTGTTGGCTATTGAAAAATATATGCAGTCTGTGCGATCGGATGCACCTTGGTGTCCCAGCAATATTGAGTTTATTCGCCGCATAAACGGGCTTGACAGCATCGAACAAGTCAGAGAAATCGTATTTAATGCTAGCTATTTAGTGATGGGTTTGGGAGACGTTTATTTAGGCGCGCCCGTCGCAACTCCCCTCGATCCGCGCCACCGTTTGGTTACTACTAAATACAATCCCGCCCGCACTTGGACTCCTGAAAATGCAGTTGGCATTGGCGGCGCGTATTTGTGCGTTTACGGGATGGAAGGGCCGGGAGGTTATCAATTTGTCGGCCGCACGGTGCAAATGTGGAATCGGTTCAAACAAACGGTGGATTTCCAGTCTGGTAAACCTTGGCTTTTGCGGTTTTTTGACCAAATCAGATTTTATCCGGTTTCCCATGAGGAATTGCACCGCTGTCGGGAAGAATTTATCGAAGGGAAGTTTAAATTAAAGGTTGAGGAAATCACTTTTAATTTGAGAGAATACAATGAGTTTTTGCATTCTATTGCGGGCAGTGCGGCTGAGTTTAAAGCGCAGCAGCAGGCCGCATTTAATGCAGAGCGCGATCGCTGGGCCGCCTCCGGGGAATTTGAAGCTGAATCTGCCGCAGAATCCTCGGCAGATGTGGCTTCTGACACGGCTGCGGAGGTTACTTTGCCGATCGGCTGTGAGGCAGTTGTCGCTCATGTTTCGGCTAATGTTTGGCAGGTGCTGGTTAATGTTGGAGATGCGGTTGCAGAGGGCGATCGCCTGTTAATTTTGGAAGCGATGAAAATGGAAATTGCTATTACTGCTGATGTTGCGGGCACTGTTGCCCAGTTGTTTTGTGAAAAGGGGCAAACCGTGACAGCCGGACAAATTCTAGCTGCTATTCAACCGAATTAATCCCTTTGTTGTCAGTTCGGGGACAGTGGGAAGCCGTTGGATAATTGGGGGATGATTTTGATTGTTTTGTGGGATGGGATATCGTAGCCAGTCAGGTGTATTTTCACTGAAGGCGGGACACCCTACAAGAATCATCCTCTAATTGTGCAATACCCGCTCCTTTAATCAAGGTTTAGCAGCAGTTACCCATCCAAAAGGGTGGGGATATATCAATCAAGCAGGCTAGTGGGCGATCGCCCCTAAGTTTCCGCTGTAGGCAGTTTTTCCGAAGGCTTAGCCGCTGTCAAGCGCGAGGGCAAATCTGGCTTCATAAATCAAGCTGGAAAGCTGGTCATTTAGCAGGTTCGATGCTCTGTTTAGGCTTTAAATTTGTTTAAACTTACATTTTGCACCATTCTCAAGAACAGGCAAGATGCCTGTTCCTAAAAAGCTTATTGACAATGGTACAAGATGTAAGTTTAAATCTAGCTAACTTAACTCCAGCAGCCCAGAATTGAGCGGCGAACCATCCTGAAATACCAGCAATTCTCCCGGCTGAATTTGCGTCCAAACTTCGTTATCAGTCAGCGGGAAAGTGGCAATAACAGCCACGCGATCGTCCTCGTTGGTCAATTCCCGAAAATCGACTGTTACATCTTCGTCGATCGAGTGAGCGCTAGCAAAAGGTGCTTGTCGCACAATATAATGCAGATTAGTAGAACAGTGGGTGAACAAGTGTTCTCCATCGGAAAGTAAATAATTAAAAATTCCGTGTTCTGCCAAACTTTTAGTAATTTCCTCCAGTACCGGGTAAATTTCCGCTACAGCAGGCTTACTTTGAGGAAAAGTGGAACGCAGCTTTTCTAATATCAAACAGAATGCTTTTTCGCTGTCAGTTTTGCCAACCGGTTTGTAAACTCCGGCACATTCTGGATAAAAGTTTTCGAGATTTCCGTTGTGAGCAAACACCCAATAACGTCCCCAAAGTTCCCGAATAAAAGGGTGGCAGTTTTCTAGAGCAATTGCGCCTTGCGTAGCTTTGCGGATGTGAGCAATGACGTTAGTTGAATGAATGGGATAACGACGCACTACTTCTGCAACCGGAGAAGCAATCGCAGGTTTTGAGTCTATAAAAAGGCGACATCCCAAACCTTCAAAGAAAGCAATTCCCCAACCGTCTTGATGAACGTCTGTTCTGCCACCTCTTGCAGAAAAACCCTCAAAAGAAAAGCAAATATCTGTTGGAACATTGCAGTTCATTCCCAGTAATTGGCACATAGCTTTTAAATCTCTGGAGTTTGAATGGATGTCGCAGCTATTGGCAGCTACAGATTTGCGATGATAGTATTATAGTATGAATTGATTTAGCCTAATAAAAAAAACACAATAATTGTGGATGGTTAACCATAATGCTACTTCAATTTTAAAAAATGCGTGAAGCCAAGCTATCCCGAACGCGCGTGCGAGCCCGTTGCGGTAGGGAATCGCCCAAAATTCAATCGCGTTCCCCGGAGAACAGTCTTCATCGTTCCATTTGTCCTGCAATTTTTTTTATTAAATTTATGTAAAATTCACTTTTGTGGGGGAAAGTCTGAAAGTTGTTTGATATCCTTCAAAACTATTTGAGGCTTCCCTTTGTACTGTTCTATCTTCCCACTGACATACACATATCCCCGTCCCAGACCCGCATAACGTTTCTCAATTAGCCGCTTCAAGGGAGCCATTTCATCAGTTTCAGCATCTGGTATCCACAAATCTAATTTATGATAAACTGAGCCAGCATGAATTAGAGCGCTGCCGCCGATCCATTTATTAATCCCAGCCTGCAAATCGCAGAAAATAGTAATAGATTTAGCTTTCTCAGAAGCAGCTAATATTTTCGGGTAGTGCAACCTCAAAGAAAGCGCTCCTGCCGTTGCTTCCGACAACCGAAACTCTTCAACAATTGAGCCTCGCATCGACCACCAAGGCAGTAAATTAGCATAGTTGCGAGAGGGAATTTTGGCATTGACAATCGGATTCCAAATCATCAGATTGTAAGCTTTTGCCGCCGATTCTGCCTCAGTCATTTGTCGATGATACAATCTGGAGCGCCCGTATTTGACAAAGTAGGGACTCCAGCCTTCTTCAATCAGTTTAAGATTGTAATTTTCTCCATCTTTATGTACGTAACAAAGGAGACGCCCGTAGTTGTCGCGGTGTTTTTGTAGAGCCACTTCAACCGAATCGTCTGTATCAAATTCTATGTCAATTTGAGCAAGTCCGCCATCTGCTGTCGCAAAGTATTTTTTAGCCATTTCCGTACCTGCTTTCCCCGCCGCAGTTACAGGTTTGGAGCCTCCCGGATGACTTTCTTCTGTATCGACGCAAATCAGCCGCAGAGACTCGGTTTTGCCGTTGAGAGAAATTTTGATGCTGTCGCCATCAACTACTGTAGTTATTTGCAGGTTCGGAATTCTGGTTGCCATATTTTGGACCCTGTTGCACTTGAGATTTCATGCAGGTATCGGTTGAATCATACACGAGTTCGCTATCAATAGCAACTGTCATTTTTGTTGTTTGTATTAATATTTGTCAAGTGTGGCGTATTTTATCAAGTCGGGGAAAAAATCGCGAAAATCGGATTCTAAGCGCAGATAGTTAGCTGTCAAATCTTCTATGCCGCTTGCCAAGTTATTTGTCCGTTTGAGTCGCGCCGACATTCTTGTAAGAGTGATGCCGATTTCGGCGATGTCCTGATAAGATGAAAGCAAGTCGCGGGCAATTATTGTGGGCAGCACCCGCTGGAGAGATTCAGGCAATATATCGCGGTTGTCTTGCAGGATTTTATAGACATCCTGAGAAAAATCCCGGAGGGGGATTTCTGAATATTCCAGCCAATTTTTAGCCAAGAAGTGGTCGTAAAACACGTCAATCAAAACTCCAGCAAACCTGCGCCTGTGGGAGCAAACAAGGCTTTTACTCGATCGCACTATTGGGTGAGAGTCGGTGTAGCTATCTACTTTGCGGTGCAAATCGATGCCTTTTCTAATTTCATCGGAATAAAGGTTGACAGCCGTTCCTTTGACAAAATCTCCTAAGAGGTTGCCAATCAGGGATTCTGGCGTGCCTTTTGATAAGAATAGATGAGCCAAATAATTCATTGCTACAGTAAAAATATCTAACATAGCATAAGGAGAAAGAATAATCGCTCTTCTGGAATGTGTAAAACCGGGTGCTAAACTCGGTCAAATTATTTTTGCCGTCGATGAATTTTGGATAACAAAAGAGCGATCGCCTAACTGTAGTATGCAAGCGATCGCTCCACCCAAGTTCAAATATTGCTTGCGATCGGCTACATCTCTCGACGGAACGCTCTAATAGCTTCCCCAGCATCAGTTTCGGCCATCAAAATATAGAAGTTCTAGATAAGTCATAAACGAATGCGAATCTCTCCCTCTTTAGCGTAGATAACAGCTTGCATAGGAGCAAGAAAATCCATCCCTAGCAAACCGTCTACAAAAGTGGTCGCAGGTAACGTGTAGGCAACTATAGGAAATTTTTCTAAACGCTCGCCCAAGCAATTAAACCAAGGCACAGCTACTACTGGTGCTTCCACAATACCACCACCTGCTGATGTCCTAATTCTGCGTAGAGGATTTTGGATATCGCAACCAAGAGCTTCTAATATATTTACCCGCAAAACGGTATAAGTTGAGCCTGTATCAACTAATAATCTGAATTGTCTGACAGTATTACTTGTGCTAGAGGCAGCAGCTTTTAAGACGAGTAAATTTCCGTAACGCGAGCACCTATAAAGTTTTTGTGAAGTCACGACAGCACCGAATAGTCATCAGGAATAGGGCCAGTGTATTCTATAGAAATTGACCGGACATCTTTAAATTTGGTCAAAGCTCGGTCTATTTCCTCTCGCTGCGGTGAATGAGCTAAGACTTCACCGCGAATCACATTCCATAAATCGTCGGATTCAGTATCAGCAATTAGCACCCACTCGCGGGGATAGCGATCGCGTATTTCTGCCGCCGTCAAGATTTCCCCTGTGGGTTTGTAATCCGACCCATTGTTATTTTGAATTAGAACTTGAGAGGGCAGGTCGGTTTCTGCTTGAGTAATTTCTTCATTTAATAGTTGCCAAAGTCGGCGTTTTTCTTCGAGTTGGAGGGAGGCGATCACATCTACTAGGACTTGAAAAGGAATTTGCAACTGTACGGTTTCTGGGAGCATGGCGCGTCTCAAGAAATGTTGAAGTATTTTCTATGATAACTCACTCTTCAATTAGCTGATAATAATACTAACTCAGATTTCTAGTTGGTAAACCGCAGATAAACACAGATAAACGCTGATGTAATCTTATCTGCGTTCATCAGCGTTCATCTGCCTACATCTGCGGTTGCAAAAATACCCCTAGGAATCAGCCCGCCATTTATCCAAAGCCGTTTTCTTTCAGAAGTAGTGTTGCAGGCTATTGAGAGCTATACTCACCAAATGTTGTCACATACCCCTTAACAGTAACTCCCATATCTAATTCCTCGTGATGAATAAGTAGGTTAGATAATTGGGCTATCAAAAATTCAATCTCGCGACGGTTCTCAAACTGGAGAAAAATACTGCTACCTTCACCCTTAATAATCACCGTTGGAATATCGCTGTCGTCTAACTGTGAATCAATATCTGGGATTATTTGTCTGATTTGCTCTTCAGTCCACATCTGACTCATTCCTCTATCTCCCGTTCAAAAATACAGCGGTATGACTTACCACTCTTATTGAGAATGACACCGCAGAAAGTGCAGCGCCCCTCGCCTCTTAATTCATTATACTCTGCCAACTCACGGCAGCGACGAATAGCAGCTTGCCGATCGCTAGTAGCAACGATTGTGTCTGCATCAAGCCAAACTTTATTTCCAGGGTTTTCTAACATTCCTACACTCTATATTGCCGTAAATATTACATCATGGTCAATAAACCCAAAGAAACCCGGTTTCTGGCTATTCTGCAAGATTTCAATCGGTGCATCTCATTTTTGCAAATATATTCGTAGGGGTTCTCGGATTCCGGCAGTAAGTCTCTGCTTATAACTAATAAATTATCTGGCGGAATGCGAGATCCTTACAAAATTGGGATGCACCCGATTTCAATTATACCGAACAATTCAATCACAGATGAACGCTAATGTAATTATATCTGCGTTCATCTGTGTTTATCTGCCTACATCTGCGGTTGCAAAAATACCCCTATGCACCTCCCCGCAACTTATCCAAAACCGTCCGGTCTTCCAAAGTCGAAGTATCCCCAGAAACCTCTTGTCCCGCAGCCAAAGAACGCAGCAATCGGCGCATAATCTTCCCGCTTCGAGTCTTCGGCAAAGCATCAGTAAATCGAATTTCGCCGGGACGGGCGATCGCCCCAATTTCATTAACAACGTGCTGCTTCAATTCCTTAGCCAATTCATCGCTAGGTTGCTGCGAGTTGTCCAGCGTGACAAAAGCCACAATTTCCTCACCTTTAATCTCATCAGGTTTGCCAACAACCGCAGCTTCCGCCACCGCTGGATGCGATACCAAAGCTGACTCAACTTCCATTGTGCCGAGTCGGTGTCCGGCCACATTAATTACATCGTCAACGCGGCCCATTACCCAGAAATAACCGTCTTTGTCCTTGTGCGCGCCGTCTCCAGCAAAGTACACGAATTCGCCATCTTTCGGGTGCAAATATTCCCAATAAGTGCGACGGAAGCGATCGGGATCGTTGTAAAGTGTACGCATCATTCCCGGCCAAGGATGTTTTACCACTAAATAACCGCCGCTTTCGTTAGTGACTGGTTCCCCATCTTGGTCAACAACATCAGCCACAATTCCGGGGAACGGTAGGGTTGCAGAACCGGGTTTTGTAGGAATTGCACCGGGCAAAGCGGTAATCATAATTCCCCCGGTTTCTGTTTGCCACCAAGTATCGACGATCGGACAATTCGAGTTGCCAATTACGCGCTGATACCACATCCAAGCTTCAGGATTGATCGGTTCGCCGACGGTTCCTAACAATCGTAAAGATGACAAATTGCGCGCGTTGGGCAAGTGTTCGCCCATTTTCATGAATGTTCGGATCGCAGTGGGTGCAGTATAGAAAACGGTGACGCCGTATTTTTCAATTACATCCCAAAAACAGCCAGGATTTGAAGGGCGAGGAGCACCTTCATACATTAAAGTTGTCGCACCGTTGGACAGCGGCCCGTAAACAATATAACTGTGTCCAGTAATCCAGCCGACATCAGCAGTACACCAGTAAACATCGGTATCTTGAAGGTCGAATATCCACTTGGTTGTCATGTGGGTATAAAGGTTATAACCACCGGTTGTATGGACGACACCTTTCGGTTTGCCGGTACTGCCACTGGTATAGAGTACGAACAGCATATCTTCGCTGTCCATCGGTTCGGCGGGACAATTTGCCGATACACCTTTTTGCAAATCGTGCCACCAATGATCGCGCCCTGGTTCCATGTCAATTTTCTGTTTGGTGCGCTGAACTACGAGAACGTTGGTAACGCTTGGTGTGGCATTATTTGCTAATGCTTTGTCTACTTGTGTTTTGAGGCCGACGGCGGTATCTTTGCGGAAGCCACCGTCTGCGGTGATGACGAGTTTTGCTTGGCCGTCGTTAAGTCGATCGCGCAAAGCTTCTGCACTAAAACCGCCAAAAACAACGCTGTGTACTGCACCGATTCTGGCGCAGGCTAGCATGGCGATCGCAGCTTCGGGAATCATGGGCATATAAATGCCGACGCGATCGCCCTTTTGGACTCCCAATTGTTTGATGACGTTCGCCATTTGGCAGACTTCGCGGTGGAGTTGCGCGTAGGTGAGGGTGCGGGAGTCGCCGGGTTCACCTTCCCAAATCAGGGCGGCTTTATTTTTGCGCCAAGTGGTTAAGTGGCGATCGAGACAATTGTAAGAAATATTAATTTTACCGTTGACAAACCATTTAGCAAAAGGCGGTTGCCAGTCGAGCACGGTATCCCAGTTTTGGAACCAGTCTAATTCTTGGGCGGCGAGTTCTGCCCAGAATGCTTGGGGGTCAGCTTTGGCTTTGTCGTAGAGGGCTTTGTACTCTTCTAGGCTTTTGATGTGAGCTTTTTGGGAGAATTCAGCGGGCGGCTGAAATAGCCGTCTTTCATGCAGAATTGATTCGATGGTATCTTGTGACATTGTTTTTTCTGTAACTGCATCTACTTCTTTAAACTATTTTGTACGCAATTGAGTGCAAAAATATCTTGAGTTTCGTTAAGAATTTTGGGAATTGTGTAAATGTTGGGGCTGTGGCTGTTTATTTGAAAATTATAATTGCCTCGACTTTTGAGACCAAATAAAGTTCGATCGAGCTTCGTTTTGGGAAAACTTTTATATAAAATATTGTATAAATTTTAGTTTGATAGTACAATGATGTGAAGCTGCTTGAAAAAAATTATTCAATCTGAATGATAGGGAAAAGCATGATCCAAAATTTAGAAGCAAGCCAACTGTCGCTAAATGACGTTCGCCGCCTTCTCAAACTGGAAGAGCGAGAAGGAGAGGCCTTCACCGATTTTTTCTCTCTGGAAGCGCTGTTAGAATTAGAACAGCAGGAAATATTAAAAATTAGAACTGACTTTCGACGCTACTTATCCGCAGGAAAAGTTTCCGAAGAACTCGTTAAATTTTTAGTGCTTTCACCGTTAATGAGATTAGCAGGATTTTTTGATATTCCGATCGTGCTGACAATGGAAGATAGCATCGCGATCGAGGTTGAGGATGGGGATACTTTAATTAAAGGGCGCTTAGATGTCTTAGCGGTAAATCAGCCGGATGCAGAACTCGCGGCGTCACAGTTTTGGATTTTGGTAGTGGAGGCGAAAAATAGTGCGATCGCACCTTTGACTGGTTTACCCCAATTGCTGACTTATACTTATAAAAGTTTGCAGCAGCAATCGTCTGTTTGGGGATTGACGACGAATGGCGAAAGTTATCGGTTTGTGCGGGTGACGCGGGGAAATCCTTGTACTTATCAGATTTTACCGGAATTGAATTTGATTGACCGAGAGCGATCGCTCTTGTTGGCGCAAGTGTTAAAAGCGATTTGCAAGTTGCAGAATGTGCAGTTGCAGTTGGCTTAATCTCTGCGGTTGAAATCTGTGCTTGCCTGTACTGCCTAGACAGATATTCTGTAACAATTTAGTCTTAATCGCATTCTATCGTCGAGGCCAACTGTTGTTAACTTCTGTTGGGAACTGCCGGAGATTTAGAAATCAAGATTTGTTAAAAAACTGCAATAGGGAGTGACAAAATACTAATTTTTTTATACAATAATAAACGGTTAAACCCTGCAACTGAAGGTAAAAAAGTGTCTGAACTTAGACAAAATTTAATTACCAGAGATTGGGTTATCATCGCCACCGAACGGGCGACAAGACCGGATCAATTCGCAAACAAAAAAAAGTGGACAGCAGCAGTGCCACGCCACCGTGCCGATTGCCCGTTTTGCGTGGGAAATGAAGAAGACGGAACCTTAGAAACTTGCCGTTTGGGCGATTCCCTACGGGATAGCTTCGCTTCACGCACTGGGTGGAAAGTCCGGGCAATTCACAACAAATATCCCGCCCTCTCCCCGACAGCAGAATGGATGAGGATATCATCGGGAATTCACCGCACGATGGCGGGAATCGGCGTGCACGAAGTAATTGTCGAACATCCGCGACACGATTTGACGACAGCTTTGTTGAGTGTTGAAGAAGTTGAAAACATACTTTTAGTATACCGCCAGCGCTATGTAGAAATTAGAAAAAATCCCCACATTGAAACAATTATTATCTTCAAAAATCACGGAGAAACTGCCGGAACTTCTCTCGAACATCCCCACTCGCAGATAGCTGCTACGCCTGTTGTACCCAGCCAATTTCGCAGCCGCATCGACGAAGCTATTAGATATTTTGACGACACGGGAGAATGTCTGTTTTGCCGGACTTTGGAAGATGAATTAGCGGCGAGAGAAAGAGTGATTTGTGAGAGTGAACATTTTGTGGCTTTTATCCCTTACGCTGCACTTTCACCGTTTCACACTTGGATTTTTCCGCGCCGACATTCCTCTTCGTTTGATGAAATTACTGATGGGGAAATTACGGATCTTGCTGATACTTTGAAAACTGTACTGGCTAAGCTTTATTACGGATTGAACAATCCTGATTACAACTATAATATTCGATCGGCACCGATCGCCGAAGGGGGAACAAAATACTTTCACTGGTATATCGCAATTATTCCCAGAGTCACCAAGCAAGCTGGGTTTGAGTTGGGCAGCGGGATGTTTATCAATACTGCTTTGCCCGAAGAAAGTGCGGCGTTTTTGCGATCGATCGAAATTCCTAGCGACAGTAATTTTTCCCACATCTAAAGTATTCTAGATCACAATAGGTCAAATTTACTTCAAATTGGGGTAAAAATGCACGCAGCTACTCCCAGTTGCGAGTCTGCGTTGGGGGAGGAAACTGATATTATTGGAGATTTGATATTTGAGATTAAAGAAGTAGGAATAACGCATGATCTAAGGGTTTAGATCACCGGCCTAAAGTTGGATTCTTTTTTTAAACTGGTATAACTTACGCTCTAAATTTATGAACGTACAAATACTTATGGATGTTACCAACCTCACAATAAACTTTCGACATACTGCCAGCCGTCGTCGCTAAAAGTAGCTCTCAACATATCTCTAATTTTGGCATCGATCGATAATATTCCCTCGCCCGACTCACCATTCTCCCCGATTTCGCAACTGTCTTCAGACATATTTTCTTGGATGTGGGCCAGAGTATCGGCGAAATTAGCCAGAAAATAATGTTCGTGCACCCACGCTGTTGGATCTGGTATTGCTGCACTCCCAAAAGCTCGATCGACTAAATCTTTTTTGGCAACATCGTCAGTCTGGTTTTTCATGTTGAGTTCGATTTAGGTAGAACTGGTAACTTAATCCATTTTAAGCTTAATTGTCCACAGGAACGCGATCCTGATCGACCACAGCAGTGACAAATTTGTGTAGTTTGTGCGATCGCGATCCTAATTTTTGGGTCGATCGCGTGTTATCATTTTACCTCCCGCTCGGTGGTCAATAATGTTCACATCGAGCAGAATACACTTGGGAATCATTCCGTGAACTCCTTTTTGAGGATTGTTGACAGCCTGCGTAATCCGAAAATTTACCGCGAGGGAACACAAAACATAAGCATCTTCCTCTTGGAAACCCGCAAACTTTTGCAACCAATAAACCGTCTGTTTTACCGCCATCTCAAACGCTTCATCTAATGTTCTACCAAATCCCATAATCACAATATGAGTGGGCGTTTCTGCAAACGGAAATATCAGAAATAAATCCTTGCGTAAGATGATTTGAATAGTCCCATTCATCGAAGTTTCAATGGCAGTACCGTCAACTTCACCGTCTCCTTGTGCCGAATGTCCGTCGCCGATGGACAGTAAACCGCCCCGCATAAAAACAGGTAAAAATAACCGCGTTCCTGGTTGGAGTTCCTGATTGTCCATATTGCCGCCGTAGCGCGCTGGAGGAATAGAAGAACGGTTGATTCCTGCATTGGCAACGCCGATAATGCCAAAAAAAGGATGCAGGGGAATCCGAATGCTGCTACCTGTGGGAAATTCAGCAGTTTTTTGCTCTAAATCTAGCGGAATAAACCGCAATTTAGGTTCGGGGAAATACTCAGGCAAAGCTCCCCATCCGGCGCGAATTGCATTAAATCCTACTGGTAAACTGGGGTAAACATCCTCAATGTGAATTTCTAAAACGTCTCCCGGTTCGGCATTGTTAACATAAATCGGGCCTGTCAGCAAGTGGGGCCCCGGCCCAACTTTGCGGTTGGGAGGCAAATTCTGACAAATATCTAAAAATTCGGGGGTGAGAAATTCCGGCGGCGCTTTGTCAGCAACATAATATCCTGAATAGGTTTCGATATCGATGCGATCGCCCGAATCCACCCTTAAAGCAGGTTCGATATTCGGAGAGAAACCGCCTAAGTGTACGGTTTTGCAGTTAGCCTTGAGAAGGTGGCGAGTCATGGGATTTTAGATTTGAGATTTGAGATTTTAGATTGAAGTAAGGGTGTTAAGAATGTTATATCGCAAGTCTCAAGCCTTTTTGAGAAAGATTTTTTTTAATGAACCGCAGAGGGCGCAGAGGGCGCAGAGAAAGAGAATTCAGAGATATAGCCTTTCTCAGTAACATGAGCTGTTTTTGGGCATTGGGCATTGGGCATTGGGCAAACAGGAAGAGTACCTTACTTTCCTGAGAACCGCTATAAGAAGATTTCCCAAAAGGATGGAGGTTTCTTTTATCGGAGATATTTTACTAATTTCTTAACTTTTTGATAACGTTGGTAGTTTAAAATTTAAAGTTGGTGGCGCGGGTTTATATGTATTTGGGGGGAGTTCTGTTTGGCTGGTAAAACCCACCCCTACAACTAATGACTAATGACTTATGTTAACGCCTTTGCCTAATACAGTAGAAACTTCTCAAGGTTATTCTCGCAATCCCTGGTTTTTTGGTCTTTTGATTTTGATTGTCCTACTGCTAGGTTTCATTATGCAATCTCACCTCAACCAACCTCAGCTTTTAACCGATCCGTTTCTGCAACTTCCAACAGTAAACTCGGTGCGAGTTGTCTGGTTTACCGAGTTTGTTGGTACTCGCAACACTGTTACTTACGGCGAAAATTTGAATCAAACTCTGACGGCAAATACTACCAAGCTAAGCCGCACTCGCGAAGACAAAGACTCGCGCATCTCCGATGAAATGAAACAAAGCATAATTGACAGTAATCCAATTGTCCGCGACATCTGGCGCCACGAAGCAGAAGTCCCCAATTTAAGGCCCGGTGTTCCCATTCCTTATCGAGTCACTAGCGAAAGGAAAAATGGCGCATCTGTCAGCAGCCAAGTTTTCACTCTTTCTTCAAAACCAGCAGCAGGAATGCCGCTCAAAATCCTCCTCACTTCCGACCATCAATTGATGCCGATGACAGCAGCAAATCTCCAGAAAGTAGGTGAAACAATTGGCAAAGTTGACGCGGTTTTCATGGCTGGGGATTTAATTAATATACCCGATCGCGCTTCCGAATGGTTTGACGACTACCGAGGCCGGGCATTCTTTCCCGCTATGCAAGGGCGCGCATTTTCCGAACTGGACAAAAACGGCATCAAAACCGTTTACAGCGGCGGCGAACTAATCCAACACGCGCCTTTATTTCCCGCCATTGGCAATCACGAAATCATGGGCAGGTTTTCAACTACCAGCGCCCTCAACGACCAATTTAATGATCCTTTTCCCCGCGTGGCTGCCGAAAAAATATACGCTCAACGTGCTGCATCTTTGAATCCTAATAATGACTCTTCAGTGCGAAAGATATGGCTGAAAAACAATAGTTTTAATAGCGATACCTATGACGAGATCTTCAATTTGCCGGGCGAAAAGAATTACTATGCTGTGACTTTTGGCGACGTGCGGTTAGTGACTTTATACGTTGCGAATATCTGGCGGACTCCGAATTTAGATCCGGGTGCGAGAGGCAGGTATCGGGAACGAGACGAAGATTTTAATAATCCCGAAAAATGGGGCTACGGACAGCATATTTTTGAGCCGATTGTCAAGGGCAGCCCTCAATATAATTGGCTGCAACAAGAGTTAAAAAGTGCGGAATTCCAGCAGGCAAAATATAAAATTGTGATGTTTCACTACCCGCCGCATTCTCTGGGTGACAATATTGTACCTGCTTATACTGATCCAGCGCAAATAGTCGATCGCGCTCTCGATGGCGAGATTAAAATGGTGCGTTACGAGTATCCGAAACAGCAAGATTATCTGATTCGGGATGTAGTGCCGCTACTAGAAACAGCGGGCGTGCAGTTGGTATTCTACGGACATTCCCACTTATGGAATCGGTTTGTAAGTTCCAGCGGAATGCACTTTTTGGAGACTTCTAATGTGGGCAACAGTTACGGTGCTTTTGTGGGGGAAAAGCGCCGATTTGTGCCGCCGGCATATCGGGAAGATTACAGCGCTATTGGAGACCCGAACGGATTGGAACCTGTAGTGCCGACTGTTGCGCCTTTGTTGGGAGAAGACGGGCGGCCACTGCCGTATATTGATAGCAATGATATTACTGCGTTTACTATTTTTGATACGGGCGAGGGTACGGTTAGCAGCTACTATTTTGATACGCGGAAACCAGAGTCGGAAGTGGTGAAGTTTGATGAGTTTAAGTGCGAAAGGTAAGGGCACGGCATTGCCGTGTCCCTACAGATATCTGAGTCAACTGAGATCTTGCACTATTCTCAATTAGCTATTTAGGAACAGGCAAGATGCCCGTTCCACAATAACATTGAGTTTTGTGGAACAGGCATCTTGCCTGTTCTTGAGAATGGTGCAAGATGTAATACCAAGCTGCATTGTGATGTAGAATCTAGTTGAGGGTGATAAATGTCAAATAATTTGGAAATCGCCGAAAATATTCGGCTGTTGAATCAACCGTCTTATAGCCCCGAATTAATGCCCGTTGAACATCTGTGGGAAGATTTACGAGAAAACTACTTTAATAACCGAATATTCAAGTCAATGTCTAAGGTAGTCGATGAACTTTGTCATGGACTTGTCAATCTAGCATCTAATCCGGAACGCTTGCGCTCAATGACTTATTTCCCACATTTTAGAATAAGCTCTTTGAAAGCAACTTAGTATCAGCTTATACAACAGACCTACAATGTTCGCTGGAAAAAAAGTCGAGCTAATCGCTCACTGAAAACGTGTTAATACTTTGTTCAAACGTGGGCCTGCGCTCTTCAAATTCCTCAGCACTGGTAGAGAATGCAACAATCCACATATTGCTCCCTTGCTTAATCGTGTAGATTATCTGTTTGGCAGTTACACCGGAAATTGTTGCTTCTATCACGATCTGACCTGCCTGATAGCGGTCAAGCGACACTTTCTTCTGCTCCACGACACGAAATTCGCTGGGTAATTGTTTAGGAATCAGATCCAAGTATGTATCTATTGTCACTGTAGGTCCAACTGACTCTATAGCAATAGCGACATTACTCAGAAAACCTGCTTTACTAACCTTCGAGTCAAAAGCCCAGATGACGAATGCGGATGGATTCTGTTTGAGTGACTGAGCTACCTGCTGATAGTAGGGCCCCAAAGATTCCAGCTTCTGAACCACCACGTCCAGATATTGGCTGAGATCTCCGCCGCTATAACTCTCCGGTAACTGCAATTGTACACCGCGTCCCTCAAATTTTTTCCAACCTGGGATGGTGGTGGTTTGTGTGCGGACAAAGGGACTTGATGTTTGTTGAGAGGTTTGTGGCTGCTTGCAGCCTATGACTAGGCTTGGTAGCAACAGACAGAGTACCAGCAAAAAGTTTTTCTTATTCATGGAATTACGGTTTATACGCCAACTTGGTATCACTCATGATTGTACGTCTGAACGCAACTTGGTATAAGATTAAACTGAGATGTTGCACCCTGTTTAATTACCTGTTTAGGAACGGGTTCTCCGGCCCGTTCCACAAGAAAATTGAGTTGTGTGGAACAGGCATCTTGCCTGTGCTTAACAAAGGTGGAAGATGTAAGATTAAACCTTGTCTTTCGCAGGCGGAACCAAACCAGTTTTATTCAAACCCGCATCAATCTGCCTGAGCAATTTAAAATCATCTTCGGGTAAGGAATTAACAGGCGAGTGTTTTTTCAGAAATGAGAATGCTTGCCGAAATTCACGCGGCTGGGAGTCGATCGCACTATCGAAGTGACAAGGTACAATTCTTTGAAAGTCCCAACTCGCCACTTTATCCACCCAATCGAGAGTTTCCCTCGGCGCGCGGTTGAGAATCAATGTCTGCAAAATCGGCGCCACAAACAACCGCCCTCCTCCCCGCAAAGCCTCAAACGATCGCACCCAATCTGTTTTCCACTTGAACGGATACAACCCGAAATAAGCTTTCCTAGAGCGTTCTGGCGCTTTGCGCGCGCTAGCAAATACCTCCGACCACGGCGGTACTTCCAGCACGCTGGGGCTAAAATACATGGCAAATAAGGCAATTCTCTGCCACCCTTTGCGCCGATTTTCCTGGGTGTCTGCCACAATGTCCGAGGCGCTGTCTTTGGCGTGAAATAGCAGCGGGTACGAGTCGAGTTGGACGATCGCGGGAGGATTTTCGGGAATGGAAACCACGGAATCTGTTAACATCAGCGTGCGCGATCGTCTGTGAAATAACGCAACTTCTGCAAATTTGCCCAAACCAAGGTCGAGGGGGCCGAGAATTGCCCAGTCAAATTGATCGACTAACGGCGTGTTGCTGCTGTCAAAGGGCAGTACAGACGTGCGTTTCGCGGGCAAACCCAGCCAACTCAGCGGCAAATTCACGGGGAAACTCCACTGCTGCGGGGCGACAAATACCTGCGCTTCGGGAAAACACCTCGCAAAGGGGCCGACAAAAACTTTGTGCTCGATGCCGGAAACCGTTGTCAGCAGGATGTACTTCACCTCGCCGTGCTCTGCTACTAACTCTTTTACCAAGCGGATGCACTCAGGAGTCGGTGCAACGGGGGCGTAGACGAGAAGGCCTTCGGGTTCTAGTTTAATTACTGTCATCCGAATCGGGACGACTACGTAGAAAATGCCTTGTAGTTGATCAAAAGTCCAGATTGTATCCTTGACTATTTCCTTGCGGATGGTGCGCCGGTTGCTGTAGGGATAGAGGGGGACGATGGGCCAAAAAGCCCAAGAATAGTCCCGAGAATCAATCTGTGCTGCTGTTGGTATGCCTTCGCCCTCTGCCACTGGTGCGACTCCTTGCCGATTTTTTTGTACGTGCGTGCGATCGAACTGTTTTTATCTTATTTCACTCCTGTTGCGCGGATTCGAGGAGTTGAAACCGGGTTTCACCAGGCCTGGGTGCGAGAACTATTAAACCAACTGTTCAGGATCAATGCCTAACTCCCGCAACCGCGCCGCTAGTCTTTCCTCTCGCTGTTGAGATTCTGTCAGTTGCTGTTGAGATTCTGTGAGTTGCTGTTGAGCTTCAATTACTTGCTGTTGAGATTCTATCAGTTGCCGTTCCGCCGCCGTTGCTCTTTCACCCGGACTCAAAATCAACCCTCCTTGGGCAGTAAACCACCGCAACCACAAACGATTCATACTCTTATAAGTGCCTTGCCACCAACCTAAACTCAACTGCAACTCAGGAATAAATAACCGCCCATCAATTAATTCTGCAGGTTCATAGTGACCTCCTACAAGATGAAAAGCTCGCAATTCATCCGTGTAGCGACTGAACACAAAATAGTAAGGAATCCGCAAAATTTGTTCATAAACTTGCCACTTAGTCGGCGGTTCCCCAGCTTGTTGAACAGTCCGCCCTAAATCTTCATCTTCAGTGCCCGGCGATAGCAATTCCACCACCACAAACGGATTTACCCGTTCTTGCCAAACTACATAACTCAAACGCATATCGCGCCCTTGATAAAGCCTTGGCACACCCACCGCAGCAAACCAATCCGGGCGTTTATGCCAGCGCGGTTGTGTTGCATCGTAATACAAATTTAGGTCACTGGCTGTAAAGACTTGTTCCGCATCCCATCCCGGCGGCAAAAAGGTGAATTCCAAGAGTTGCGGCTGATCTAAATGAAATGTATCGGGCAAACCGGGCTCCTTTGGGTCTTCGCTAGGTAAATCGTACATTGTTGGCAAACTCTGCCGGGGGTCTAAAGGCGGTTCAGCTTGAGCAGGCGGGTAAGTCGGGAATGTCATAATGAATTCTGAGGTTGCTTATCCTGATATGATTATAGCCTTGTGAGAATGTCTTGCATTTCCAAAGAATTCCCATTAACTCTCAATCTCAAATCTCAAATCAAACCTCCAAAATCGATATGACTCAAAACTACCGCATCACTCTTTTACCAGGAGACGGCATCGGCCCTGAAATTATCGCTGTGGCGGTAGATGTCCTGAAACTTGTCGGTCAACAATTGGACATCGGCTTTGAATTTCAAGAAGCTTTAATGGGCGGCGCTGCTATTGATGCAACAGGCAATCCGCTGCCAGAAGAAACACTGGAAAAATGCCGCAACTGCGATGCAGTATTGTTGGCAGCAATTGGCGGTTACAAGTGGGATAATTTGCCCCGCGAACAGCGCCCGGAAACGGGATTATTAGGACTGCGCGCCGGATTGGGATTGTTTGCAAATTTGCGTCCTGCGACTATTTTACCGCAATTGGTTGATGCTTCTAGTTTGAAACGGGAAGTTGTCGAAGGCGTGGATATTATGGTCATCCGCGAACTCACAGGCGGCATTTATTTCGGCAAACCGAAAGGTATTTTTGAGACGGAAACAGGCGAAAAACGCGGTGTCAATACGATGGCTTACACCGAGTCGGAAATTGACAGAATCGGGCGAGTTGCTTTTGAGACTGCCAGGAAGCGGGGGAAAAGGCTGTGTTCCGTTGATAAAGCGAATGTTTTGGACGTTTCGCAACTGTGGCGCGATCGTATTATTGCCCTTTCTTCCGAATACCCTGATGTCGAACTTTCTCACCTCTATGTTGACAACGCAGCCATGCAGTTAATTCGCTGGCCGAAACAGTTCGATACAATTGTCACAGGCAATTTATTCGGCGACATTCTTTCCGATGCGGCGGCGATGCTAACTGGTAGTATTGGGATGCTCCCTTCTGCTAGTTTGGGAGCAAGCGGGCCGGGAGTTTTTGAACCCGTGCACGGTTCCGCACCAGACATCGCCGGACAAGATAAAGCCAATCCCATCGCCCAAGTTTTGAGTGCGGCAATGATGCTGCGCTACGCCTTAAATCAGCCGGAAGCTGCTAATAAAATTGAGCAAGCCGTTGTCGAAGTTTTGGATCGAGGTTATCGCACTGGTGATATCATGTCGGAAGGCATGAAACTCGTTGGCTGTCGGGCGATGGGCAATGCTTTAATTGAAGTTTTGCAAGGTTGATCGAATGGCATTGTAGGGACGAATTCTTACTGCATTAGTGTCAAGCTAAAGTTAAACGTAGTATCAGTCTTCTGTGTGAGTCACCATCCTCTGGATCCCCCCTAACCCCCCTTAAAAAGGGGGGAACTGGAAGCACTCAAAGTCCCCCTTTTTAAGGGGGATTTAGGGGGATCAAGACTTCGATACAAACGAGAGAGATACAGGGTTTTAGTCTTAAGTTGACACACATAGTTCTTACTCGTTCCCAGGCAGATCCCGGTAACAAGAAACCAGTGCCTACAGGAATTGGGGTTTAATGTTTCGCAGTCAAAAGCTTGAATTGCTCGGTATCAATGCGACTTGCTCGATACAAAACTTCAGCAATTTCCGAAAGCGCTAGCACAGAATGTGCGCGATAACCGTTGGCCTGCATCTTATCTTTGACTCCCTGTTCGTGGTCGATTAATACCACGATATCTTCCACATTCAACCCAGCCGATTTTAACTTAGCCGCGCCTTCCATCACGCTTTTGCCACTAATCAAAATATCATCGACTACGACAATCGTTTCTCCTGCCTGAAAATGCCCCTCAATTAATTTGCCCGCCCCGTAAGTTTTCACCTCCTTGCGCGGGAAAATCATCGGGCGTTCCATCCGCAATGCTAAACCCGTTGCTGTGGGTAAAGAACCGTAGGGAATTCCGGCAATGCGATCGAATTTTAAATCCTTGAGAATGTCTGCATAAGCGCTGACAATTTGATGGAAAATCTGCGGAATTGAGATAATTTTCCGCAAGTCGATGTAATATGGAAATACGGCGCCGGATGCTTGTACGTGGTCGCCAAAAACTACGCAGCCGATGTCATAAAGTTGCAAGATTAAATCGCGGTGAGGTTCCGGTTGCAAAAAGCAAACATCGGGCAGCCACAATTCGCAAGTGGGACTACCTTCGATCGCCCGCACCCTCTGTTTATTAATACTATCCCGCAGTTTCTCAATTTCTCGGTGCGGCTCTTTCCCCGCTAATAAACTTGGGGGGACTGGCAGCAGCAAACCGTCACCATTTGTGCTTAAACCGGCCGCCAGCAGTTGTGCGAGGTCGTTTTCTTCTGTGAGGTCATTTTCTTCGGCGATGTCTCCTTCGACTAAAATTAGGCGTTCAGGAGCTTCTTTGCGGATGCGGGCTAACATATCCGGCATTACTCCTACTTCTAAACCGAGTTTTTCGGGAGTTCCCCAAGTTTGAGAGAGTCGGACTAATTGCAAGTAAAAAGGGTTGTTTGGCGTCGGGTATTCTTGCACAGCCGCCGCTGAGGGGTTTGCGGTGGCACAGAGCACAAAAACAGTTTTTCCGGCGTATAACAAAAATGGCGCTACTTGGTCGAATCCGGGATAGGGACTTAAGGTAATAGCGTCAACTCGCCAGTCTTGAAATACAATTTTGGCAAACACTGTGCTGGTATTTAAATCGCAGTGTTTGGCATCTAAAATTACTGGCAGGTGAGGGGGAATAATTGTTAAAATTTCTTGCAGCAATGCCCAACCGGGAATACCGAGAGATTGGTAAAAACCGAGGGTGATTTTGCAGGCACAGATTAAATCGGCTGTTTGGTCGATCGCACTTTTGAGCTTTGACAACAAATCAGTTACAAAAGTTTGAGTCTCTTCCCCAGTCATCGAAACCAGGGCGGGCAAGGTTTCCGGGTCGGGGTCGAGGGCTAAATAAAGCAAACTTTGATTGCTTTCAACAGCCGCTAACAGTTTATCGAAAAAGTTGGTTCGATCCGTCATAGTGTGTTATGGAGGTAAGGGGAATTTAAAAAATTGCAGATCAAAGTGGGAGGGGTGTTGTGCCGGAAGAAACCGATCCCCGTTGAAATTGAAATTAAGAATCTTTTAAGATTGTAGAATGTAAAGAGCAGGAAATCTGTAACTTTGGGAGCAGTTTCATGGGGAATGATTTTCGAGTTGGCTACACCAGTGATTTCACCTAAGCCGCAGCAAATCAATTAGTTGCGGTAAACTAACCAGTGTCCGGGCGGCGATTTTATCGGCATTCCCCTGCAGTACGCTAGTTTAGCAAATGCGAATTAGCAAGGGGCAAGTTTGAGCGGGGCTTCTTGGCGGCAAGCTAATTTACAAGGCGCTAATTTTACTCAAGCTAATTTAATCCAGAGCCCGTTTGAGGGGGTTAATCTAAAAAATGCTACCGTTGGAGGTATTATTTGGGTTGACCAAGAATTTCAAAGGTGGTACAAGCCCCCGCATTTATCCGTGGAATCAATCGAAAATCGAAAATCCTCAAGCCCCCGCATTTATCCGTGAAGTCAATCTAAAATCTAAAATCTAAAATCTAAAATCGATTGACGGTAGTATTAAATAGATGCAGAAGCTAAAGCAATGCCCGCCTTATATTAGGGGTAGTAATAAATGATCGGTACGATCGACTTTACGATTTGGGACGAGTTGCTGCAACGCTACGTTGACGATTTCGGCCGCGTCAATTATCGGCGCTGGAAAGCTGAGGGGGCAGATGTTTTGAGGGCGTGGCTGGAAAGTTTGGCCGATGTCGATTTGGCGGATGGTACTGATGCGGATGCGCGGCTGGCGTTGTGGCTGAATGCGTATAATGCGATCGCAATTTCTCAAGTTCTGGAAGTATATCCGATCGCGTCGATCCGTCCCAAAATTTTGGGAATTCCCAACTGGCTGAGTTTTTTGGATTTTTTCACTCGTTCAAATACGATTATTGGCGGCAAAAAGTACAGTCTCAATCAAATCGAACACGCAATTTTGCGGCCGGAATTTGCCGAACCGCGCATCCATTTTGCATTAGTTTGCGCTTCAGTCGGGTGCCCGCTGCTGCGCCGGGGGGCTTATTTCCCCGAGTCGGTACGGACTCAACTAGAAGCAGACGCCAGCCGTTTTATTCACAATCCTGATAAGGTGCGATATGATGCCGAGAAAAAGACGCTTTATTTGAGCAAGATTTTTAAGTGGTACGGCGAGGATTTTGTCAAGGCGGCGGGTTCGGTGGCTGAGTATGTGGGTGGTTATTTGGGGCCCGAGGCGGCTGTGGGTGATGGATGGGCGATCGTTTTTTTGCCTTACGACTGGAATTTGAATCGGGTTGATGGATAAAATTTGCGCCTGTGGGTAGGTGTTTTTTTGAGGGGGTAATTTTTTTAGTCTGTCGTTACCCCTTCAAATTGCCAGATTCAACAGGGCGATCGGATGACTCCGAGGCAACGGGGCGATCGGACTGCTGGCACTGGCAAGCTGGCAAAATGCACCATTTAGAGGGTGTTGTGGTTTTTTTGGGAAGTGGTACATTTTGAGATTTATCAAGCGCTCAAGACGTTCTGAGAGGTCGTAGGTTATGTGATACGCTTGATGGGTCACAGTAAAAACCATGTGAATTCAATGACCTCCCCAGATGATATTGAGACTCTGTTAGCCCAATGCCCGACCAACCTCGACCAATCCACCTGGACTAAAGATCAGAAGCGAGCCTTGATGAGACTTTATTACAAATGGTGGGGGAATAATAGTCATGAGTTATTAGCTTCACTGTTTGACTATGCTACAGGCAACTATTGCGGTGTACCTATTTTCAAGCCCATAACACCTCGATATAAACGCAATCATAGACTTGGTTAACTCTACTAGGACTGGTTGTGATTACTACTAATTTAAAATGTATGCCTGAACCTACAATTAAAGAAATTAAAAAGCTCATTAAACGTTGTCCCAAAAACCCTGATAGTTCTACTTGGAATATCCACAAATATGTAGCTTATATGGAGTTACGCGAACATTGGATTAGTGATTTAAGTGATAAAGACGAAATTTGTGAGTTAATTAGCCCGTTGTTTGATGATGAAAACCAATACCTTGGTACTGAAGTTTTAGATAAACCTAAAGTAGGTGAGCTTTTTTATGAACTTTCTAGTTTGCTAGAAGACCGCCCACTTACTGCTGATGAAACCCAGTGGACAGAGAAACAAAAGAATACCGTAGAAACACTAAGGTTGAATTGGATATGGGCATATTGGGAGGGTTTAGGTACGGATAAAGAATGGAAAATTTTAAAATCGTTATTTTCTGAAGACGGTAGTAAATATTTAGGTGGCTAAACAAACACAAGCATAAGAACGAAATTTAAGACTCCTAGATTATCATCTGGGTCTTTTAAGTTTAGAAGTTTAACAAGGCTTAAGGGTGACGCTAGACCCCGTAGAATGCCTGTTTAAAGTTGATGGGGTTGGACGCTAGCAAGTTTTATTTTTAGAGTAAGCATAAAAAATATATTTCATCTAAACGAGGTTTGAAAAATGACCATAGAGAATATCACCCTTAGTTTGTTAGAAAATGCTTTGGATTTCATTATAAGAGGTTTAGATGAATTATATGATAATAGTGAATATGAAGAACGGTTTATAACACCTATTTCTCAACCTCAAAAAGATTATAAATATGGAATACTTCACCTATATGCTGGTTTTATTTTGTTACTTAAAGAGAAGTTGTACCGCGATACACCCAGTCTTATATATACGAACGGTGAAAAAACGGTCAATTATAAGCAAGCTACTGAGAGATTAAAAAACTTAGATAACATGGAAAATCAAGTTGTTTTCAATGAACGTGATAAATCCATCATTAAAGACATACAGGATTATAGAAAT
Organism: Microcoleus sp. w1-18aA5; assembly: GCF_036701705.1. Lineage (NCBI taxonomy): Bacteria > Bacillati > Cyanobacteriota > Cyanophyceae > Oscillatoriales > Microcoleaceae > Microcoleus > Microcoleus sp. w1-18aA5. The sequence continues at coordinate 50,974 of NZ_JAUPTE010000037.1, forward strand.
GTTTTTGAACACTATAAAATTGATAACGTAGATACTCTTAAACTTAAAGAGGTAATTATTGATTTTATTGATGTGATTAACCGCTTTCTTAACCAACATTTAGAAATTAATATTACTTCTCCTCCGCTTAATATTACTCATGAAATGAGAGTGAAAATACTTTCAATAAAGCCGATTTATGACCGTATGATTGAAGATTCTAAACGCGAAATTCAAGCACTTGGTGAAGAAAAAGTTAAAAATTTTAAAAAAGTTAGACTAAGGGTTTTACGAGATATAAAGAAAGCTAATGAAATTTATGTTTATGAAACAGGTGATGATCACGATATTTTTGGTAATTGTCCTAAATGTAATGAAAAAGAACTTATTTTTGAAGGAGAATTTGCGGGGGTTTGTACTAATAAAAGATGTTATGAATACACGTCTTTAACACATTGTGATAAATGCGGAGCAATAACAATAGGTTATGATTGGGAGGAAACATGGTGTGAATATTGTTGTGAGTATTTAAGAGAACTGATAGAAAATGATAAAACATAATGAGTGAGGATTTAGTGTTGTGTAATTCTTCTAGACGTAACTACAATGGTTACAGGACTTAGGCGGGGAAATGTGATTTTCCCCGCCTAGACTTATTTAGCAAAGTAAGGTTGGTGATATTCTCACGTCACTATCTAAAAATGGTGTGACTGTTAGCGAAACTTACAGGTTGCAATCAACCTAAATCCCTATCAGGGATTGAAACATGGCCTCAATCAACTGGAGGGTGGAGATTTTCACTAATCGGTAGGTGGTTAGATGAATGCTAACCAATTAGCTATCGATCCGCCCTTAAACCTCTCCACTCAAAATCTGTTGAACCGTCAAACTTAGCTGTGGAAACATCGGAGATACGATCGCCTCTCCATCCCGAAACACCCCAACCTCAACATATTGCCCCTCCTTAAGCCGCAAAACCGTCACCACTTCTTCTATTGGATCGATCACCCAATACTCTGCGATGCCCCGCGCTGCGTACTGAGCTCGTTTGCGTTGGCGAAGCCCTCGAAGAGGATCGTAATCCCGATCCCTGCCCACTCTACCCGGACTCACTACCTCCACAACAAACCGAGGAGGCAGCATATCGAAAGTGATAGTTAGCCTGTTTGCTGTCAGCGGAATGTGTTCAGGTTCCAGAATTATCAAATCGGGGTAGCGGTTGGCCGCATCTCCCGATCGCAAAACGGCAACTTGAACCTCGCAATTATGCGTTTTAATCAGCCTGAGTGGCACTAGCCCGCTGCTAGCAAGATAGAAAAATAGATAATTAGCAATAAAATTATTAGGTTCAGATTCAGGTGGCAAAGCTATTAACTCCCCATCAATTAACTCATAGCGTTGACCCGTATCATTTGAGTAATTAAGGTACTCGTTAAAAGTTAATTTTTTAGATTGAGATTGTACCATAATATTATATTCCTTGATTTATTCGTTTCTTTCTGCTGGGAGTTTGTTTATGTAGAAACGGTTTCAACAGCCGAAGGATATCAATCAAATCTGCTGTGCAAGTTCAGCAGGTGTCCCAGCCTCCATCGACAATCGACGCACAAGTGACATATTAAAAACTATCACAGTTCAAATCCTCTGGAATATTAAAAATGATTTCAGATAAATTTCGACGCGAGTTGCGAGAACAAGCCAAACTCTGGCAAGCAGAAGGACTCATCGACACTTCATTCTACCAACAACTTTCGGAACGCTACCAATTCAACACACTCGAAACCGCCTCCCGCAACCGATTCCTCAGCATTCTCATCAGTCTCGGCGGCATCCTCCTCGGTATAGGAGTCATCACCTTTGTAGCCGCAAACTGGCAAGTTTGGTCGCGAGAAGTGAGAGTTGCACTGCTGCTAAGTCTTTTCGTAGCAGTCAATGCAGCAGGTTTCTATCTGTGGCGAATTCCCCCATCCCGAAGCCAAAACTCCAATCCCAATATGCCCGCAACAAAAGGGCGAAACAAACTCCTAGGTGAAGGATTGTTGCTGTTAGGAGCTCTGATTTTAGGAGCAAATATGGCTTTGATGGCGCAAATGTTCCACATTGGCGGTTCTTCCTACGGACTTTTCCTTGCTTGGGGAATCGGCGTGCTCGGAATGGCTTACAGTTTGCGGTTGACTTCCTTGGGCGTTTTGTCCGCACTTTTAATCGGTTTGGGCTATTGGCTTGCCGTGTTAGATTGGTCTTCCAAAGTCGAGTTTTCTTGGCTGGAAGTTTTGGTGCGGCAAATGCCGATCGCAGCCAGTATAATGTTTGTGCCGCTGGCTTATTGGTGTCGATCGCGTGCTATTTTTGCCATAGGTGCGATCGCGATAATTTTTTCCCTACAAGTTTCTATCGTCCAAGGCTTAAATCTAACCTGGGGTACACCAATTTTTTGCGCCCTACCGCCCGCTTTGCTGTGGGGATACGACGATGCAATCTGGCCGAAGGTACACAGCAGGCTGTTTCAACCTACCGCCCGCAGTTTAGCACTGCTATTTCTCGCCGGTGTGTTTTATGTTCTTTCTTTCCACTGGTGGTGGCAAGATTTGCCTAATCCTGCGCCAACGGAGTCGAATTGGGTTTTGCTGACAAATGTGGCTGTTCTGGCCGGTTTCACGCTGTTTGAGTGGCTGCGTTTGGGACGTTTGGAACTGCGGCGACCAAGACAAAAAGCAGTGGATTTGACTACAAGTGCGATCGGCATTTTAATCCTCGCCAGCGCCTTTATACCGCTTATCCACCTCAATTTTACTCCCCTTCCTCAATTAGCAACTTTTCTGTTCAATGTTTTATCATTTTTGCTCGCTGTCGGCTTAATCCGAGAAGGTTTAGCATTAGGAAACCGCCGGACTTTTTGGGGAGGCATGGTATTAATTACCCTGCAAATTATCAGCAGAGTATTTGAATATAACACAGGATTGTTGCTCAAATCATTTGTCTTTGTTTTGTGTGGAATAGGCGTAATTGCTGCTGGTTTGTGGTTCGAGCGCCACTTCGCAAAAATCCCCGATGAATAGGAGCATTCTACTATAGTGCGATCGTCCCCCTTGCACTGCACTCGGAAGATGATTATGCCGATTCAAAGGTCAACGATATTATTCTGCGAACCAATTCCCAATTCCCAATATGAACACCGAAAATCCAGATTTAACACCTCCAAGTTCCGAAATAGCAAATACCAGCGCTAATCCCCCATCATTCACCCTTCCCCCGGAAGCAAAACGCCTTCCCGCGTGGCGAATGTGGGTTCCTTTACTTTTGCAAATCGGACTAATTGCCGCCGTACCCGCCACCGCAGTTTACACTTTTATTACTGGCAAAACAGTTGTCCTGCAAACAGCACCAGTAGATCCTTACGACTTTTTGCGCGGATATTACCAAGTTTTGAGATATGATATTTCCGATCTCACAAATCTCCAAAAACTCCCCGACTGGAAAGATTTACCTACCGAAAAAAAGCCTTGTCCGCCCGGAATTGTTTGTCCAAAAAATACGCACAATCTCAAACCACAAACCAGTTTTTATGTAATCTTAGAAGCCCCAAAAGCCGCGACTAATCCGGGGCGCCCCCAAGCCTGGAAACCCGTCCGCGTCAGTCGAGAAAATCCCGTTAATTTGCCCGCCAATCAAATCGCAATTAAGGGCAAATATAACGGTTGGCAAATGGAATACGGCTTAGAAACTTATTATATGCCAGAGGATGAAAGGGAAAAAGTCAATCAGGACATTAGCGAAGCTCAAAGGAAGCAGCGACAATCTTTTTTGGTAGAAGTAAAGGTTGACAAAACAGGCCATGCTGTGCCTGTAAGTTTGTGGGTGCGCGATCGCAATTATCGATTTTAGCCAAAAAGGGCAAAAGGTCGATCGGTCTTTTGCCCTTGTTTTGAGTATTTTGGCTTAGTGATGGGGCGGAGGTTGGGCGATACCCTACCGCAACGGGCCCGCAGGCGCAATGGGGTAGCTTCCCTCGCGCCGACATTTCAATTGCCGACAACCCAAGAGAATCTATTAAGATATATAAGACTTGTGCAAATCTTGCCAATTCAAGGGCGCAAGTCATGACTCTACTGGAGCTTCTCATGTTAGCCGAGCTAATCTCAGCCAGACGAATACTCAAGACCAAACTCCTCGACTTCTTAGGACTTCCCGAAAATTGCCAAGACCAAACCGATCATCTCGTCAACCGAATTGTATCCCTGCTGGAAGCAAATCCAGCCGAACAAGAAAGATTTTGGGAGACATTCAAAAGTGAATTAGCCGTCGATCCGGTAGAATTAGAAACAATACTCAAGTGTTCGCCAGCAGAACGCCAGCAGTGGATTGAACAAGACAAACTCCCTATTTTAGAATACCGCTCTTTCCGCAAATCAGGAATCCATCTAGAATATCCCGTTCACGACAGAAGATTCATCTTAAGTCTAACGCCAACCGATATTAATAATTGGCGCAAAGAACCCAAAGGGCTGATTAAAAATAATCGCGAAATACCCACCCCAATCAATACAGAAACGCCTGAAGAAAACGAACTATCACGAGTAGCTTTTAGTTCCGAGTGGGAAAAAATCATAGCCGACTGGAAAGAACAAGGTTCGGAAGAAATTTCAGCAACCTTCCAGCTAGCTTACTGGACTGTTTGGGCGTCGCGCTGGGCCAAAGAAAATCAGCTCAACAGCTTTAAAGCAATTAAATATAAGGAAGTCTACGAAACTCACCAGCAGGAATGGTACCAGCGAAAAAATCAAGCAGTCAAGTTACTGATTGAAATGCCCTACGCCATGCTTTACTTCTACCGTCCGGCTGATTCTGACAAATTATATCTTGAACTGTGCGACGACCACCAGGAAATGATGAAAGATGCCTACTATTGGGATAAGTGGGACTTTTTTTATCAGAACCGCAAATTGGTAAATAAGTGCCGCGAATGTGTGTACTGCGAAACCAAAGATTATTACTCACTTTACTATCTCGAAATCAAGAGCGACAAGTTTCCCGATTTTAGTTTTTCTTTCCACACGCCGTACACCATCGGCAGAAAATTTTTGCCACATCCAGAAACGCTCCCTTATGTAGACCACGTAGAACAGGACGGCATTTTTCGCTTTGGTCGACCGCTGCTGGAACAAGAGAAAGCTATTCACACAGAAAAAGATGTATTGCTCAAGTTTGAGGCTGCTTTGGCAGCAGCGAAAAAGTTTGTTTAGTCATTAGTCATTAGTCATTAGTCATTAGTCATTAGTCATTAGTCATTAGTCATTAGTCATCAGTCATTAGTCATTAGTCATTAGTTATGAAGGATTAGCGATGAGTAAAAATTCCTTATTTTAAAAGTAAGAATTCAGCAGTGTTTAGTCAATAATTGGCGCGTCCATTACTAATGACTGCTGACTAATAACTGCTGACTAATGACTTTTGAACTTGGATTACTTGAATGCTGCCGCCAGCATAAAGTTTTGGTTGTTGAGCTTCTTCGGAATTGTACGATCGCCATTCTACCTCTGCCAACAAACTCCCCAAGTCAGTTTCAGTCTCAAACAACCACAAAAATACAGCCAACCCTGACCTAAATACCGGATTTGTATGCCGATGAATATCTACCAAAATGAATAGACCACCGGGCTTAAGCACGCGGTATACTTCCTGAAAGATTTGTCGCAATTGCGCCCGTTGCATTTCGTGCATCGCAACGCTGCTGTGTACTCCTGTCAAACTGACAGTCGGCAAAAGCTTTTAAATAATTATTGGCTGATGGTACATTTTTCGTTGGCCGTTGCAGAGATAATGGCCAAGCGTCAAGTCCTGTGACATCCTGGAAATATTGCACCAGAAATTGCTTAGTTTGACCGCTACCGCAGCAACCGTCTAAAACTTTAGTTTCGGCGCTGACGGTCAAATTTTCCCAGGCTAGTTGACTCAAACGAGCTTGGCCACCTACGCTCAAAGCAGCCAGACGCGCGATCGCAATCCTAGAGACACTGATACCGATAACTTAAATCTCTAAAAATTGTTGCCATAGTCAAAATTATGTATACCTTGCTATCGACTTAAGATATTATTAAGTTATATGATAAAGATAAGTAACAGAACTGAGACGATGGGAGAGCTGTAACCGCTATGGGTCGTGTGGGAGTATTGCTATTAAACTTGGGCGGGCCAGATCAAATCGAGGATGTCCGTCCTTTCCTGTTCAACTTGTTTGCTGACCCGGAAATCATTCGCATTCCGTTTCCGTGGATGCAAAAACCGCTCGCCTGGTTGATTTCGACCCTGCGCTTTCAAAAATCCCAGGAAAACTACCGCCAAATCGGTGGCGGCTCTCCTTTACGGCGGATTACCGAGGAACAAGCCACTTCGCTGCAAGAACTCTTGCAAGAAAAGGGACAGGATGCTCGAGTATACGTGGGGATGCGCTATTGGCATCCTTTTACTGAAGAGGCGATCGCCAAAATTAAGCGCGATCGCATCGAACATTTGACAATCTTGCCGCTGTATCCTCAATTTTCCATCAGCACCAGCGGTTCTAGCTTCCGGCAGCTAGAAGAAATGTGGGGCAAAGATCCTGCCCTCAAGGATATACAATATACCGCCATTCCTTCTTGGTATCAGCGGCCTGGTTACATTCAGGCAATGTCGGAATTGATAGCCCAACAACTAGACCACAATCCGAATCCCGATCAAGTTCACATCTTTTTCAGTGCCCACGGCGTCCCCCTCAGCTACGTAGAAGAGGCTGGAGACCCCTATCAGCGCGAGATTGAAGATTGCACTCGTCTGATTATGGAACATTTGAACCGATCGAACGAACACACTCTAGCTTATCAAAGTCGGGTTGGCCCGGTGGAATGGCTCAAGCCTTACACCGAAGACGCCATTACCGAATTGGCAGAGAATGGAGTCCAAGATTTGTTGGTCGTTCCGATTAGTTTTGTTTCCGAACACATCGAGACTCTGCAAGAAATTGACATGGAGTATCGAGAATTAGCAGAAGAATCGGGGATTCAAAATTTCTACCGAGTGCCCGCCCTGAATACTCATCCGGTGTTTATTGAAGCCTTGGCTGATTTAGTCATCGAGTCGATCGAATCTCCCAGCGTTAAATTCTCCGATGTTATACGCCCTTCCAAGACAGTGAAAATGTACCCTCAAGAGCAGTGGGAGTGGGGTTTGACCACGGGGGCGGAAGTCTGGAACGGTCGTGTGGCGATGATTGGTTTTGTGGCACTATTGCTGGAGTTAATTACGGGTCAAGGCCCGCTACACTCGATCGGATTGCTTTAAATTGACAGTTGACAGTTGGCAGTTGACTGTTGACTGTTGACTGTTGTTACACATGACTAATGATATCAAATCCGTTGGGATCGGAATTATTCATCTCTTCCTTCTCTTCCTCAGCGCCCTCTGCGGTCTCTGCGGTTAAATCATTCCGAAACAACCGTAAATCCCACATTCCGCAGGTCTTAACATTAATTGGAGATTTTTGGGTAATAAATGGCTGTAATTCTTTGTCTACAAGCCTTTTATTGATATGTAGAAATATGAGCTTTTATTAAGGAGTGTTTCTTTGTTCTCAATAGTCATTAATTATCGAGAATATGTTGGCAATTAAATTTCTAGGATGACGTTTTCTCGTCAACATATTTTTGACTATGTTAAGAAGTGCGGAATGTGGGGTAAATGATATGACTAATTACAAATAACTAATTACTAATTAATCAGGATCGCGCTTGCGGCGGCGGGGATTTCCCCTATCGCCCGGTATTCCCTGACTTTTGTACCAGCGATACCACTCTTTAGAACTGCGAATTGCCAGCCACAGCAGCATCATCGCCACTAGCCCTCCCTGCCGCGGTGCGTCAAAGGCAAACAAAACCAAGGAAATGCACAGAACATCTTGGAGGAAAATCACCCAAATCGGCAAACCCCGCAGCCGATAAAACCATCCTGCTTGTACCAGTTGCAGCACTAAAGCCAACAAACCTCCGACAATACCAATTATCCACAGCATCCAAGGGTGAGCAATAATTTCCTCGATCGAACTTACCTGAGCGATCGCAATTCCCATAATTGCTCCTACAATGGGGCTGAAAATAATTTGCACAATTTGCAGTACCCGCTGTCCTACAAAGGTTTTAGAAGCAAATAACTCTAACAGCGACCAACTCACCAAGATGGTGATAGCCACCTGGGGGGGAACCCCCGACAATAGAGGTATTTCAGACCAAAGTTTGTCAATCCGCAACAAACCAATTAACAGCAGGGGCAGGGCAATTCTCATACCCCCTGCCGCAGACGCAGAGAGTGCGGCTAGGAGTCCAACCATAATAATAATTCAGTTTCTAACGTCAGCTAAAGCCTCGATCTATTTCAGAATTTAATTCCCCTGATGGCTGGCTATGATTTGAGCTATCGAACTCAAATTGAGGCTTGAGCTTAAATATCACCCTCTATTGTAAGTGTATCTGCTTAATCCTGCTTGGCACTGCGATATTGTCGATCGACAATATCGCAGTTGACTGTTAACTGTTGACTGTTGTCAGAATAAAGGAGGCAGCATTCAACCAGGATTGTGATTAAATTAGCTTAAGCACCCGAATCCTTCTTCTCTCTGACAACAGTCAACTAACAACAGTCAACAGTCAACTAACTTCTTATGTCTGAATCATTATTTGCCGATGCCAGCCGCCGATTAGAACGAGCCTTAAAATATGTGTCCCTTTCCGAGGATACGATCGAACGGCTGAAACACCCCAAATCCAGTTTAATTGTATCGATTCCCGTGCGGATGGACGACGGTTCCCTACGAATTTTTCAAGGTTATCGGGTGCGCTACGACAATACCAGAGGCCCGTCTAAAGGAGGAGTGCGCTATCATCCGGGAGTATCCCTGGATGAAGTGCAATCCTTAGCATTTTGGATGACTTTTAAATGTGCAGTTTTGAACTTGCCCTTTGGAGGAGCCAAGGGCGGAATTACTCTCAATCCCAAGGAATTGTCCAAACTGGAATTGGAACGGTTGAGCCGGGGCTATGTCGATGCGATCGCAGATTTCATCGGCCCCGATGTCGATATTCCCGCGCCGGATGTCTACACCAATCCCATGATTATGGGTTGGATGATGGATCAGTACAATATTATTAAGCGGCAGCTTTCTCCAGCGGTGGTGACTGGAAAACCAGTGACAATTGGCGGCAGCTTGGGCAGAGATACGGCAACAGCAATGGGTGCTTTTTTTGTAGTACAAACTATTCTACCCAAATTTGAGCTAAATCCTCAAGATACAACTGTAGCGGTACAAGGTTTTGGTAATGCAGGTGCCGAAATAGCTGAACTGCTCTGGAAAGCAGGTTACAAAATTGTTGCTGTCAGCGATTCCCAAGGGGGAATTTATGCTAAACAAGGGCTGGATATCCCCAGTATTCGAGGCTTTAAAGACTCTAACAAAGGTATCAAAGCTCTTTACTGTGAAGGTTCTGTTTGCAATATTATCGAACACGAAATCTTGACAAATGAACAGCTTTTAGCATTAGATGTAGACGTGCTGGTTCCAGCAGCTTTGGAGAATCAAATCACTGAAGCGAATGTTAATGATATTAAGGCTAAGTTTATTTTTGAAGTAGCTAACGGGCCGATTGATTCTGCTGCTGATTTGATTTTAGAAGCGAGGGGAATTCAGGTAATTCCTGATATTTTAGTCAATGCGGGAGGCGTAACTGTTAGTTATTTTGAGTGGGTGCAAAATCGCAGCGGACTTTATTGGACGCTGGAGGAGGTCAACCAGCGGTTGAAGCATAAAATGGTCGAAGAAACTGAGGCAATTTGGAAAAAATCTCAGGAATTTTCAGTTTCCATGAGAACTGCGGCTTACGTGTACGGGTTAAATCGACTCGGAGAAGCGATGAATGCGAAGGGAACGCGGGATTATTATGTGAACGGTTGAGGGAAGTGCGGTAAGATTGTGCGATCGCACAATCTTACCGCACTTATTCGAGAAAAGTGCAGTCTACGAACCGACTTGGCAAAACTTGGCTTGGAATTGGGGAATTTTAGGTTTGCACGCCGCAGTTTATTTAACCGCCACTGTGCTGTTGCAGAAGCAGAAAGATATTTTTAAATAACGCACGATGGGTCGTTGGTCCGACACCGCCCTGAAAGGCAGATCAATTTTTTGGTATAATTACTTCCATGCCAAGACAAGACATCTATCATGATTGCGTCAAAAATGCTTTAGCCAAAGAGGGCTGGGAAATTACAGACGATCCGCTGACAATCGAATTTTAAGACCTGCGTCTCTATGCGGATTTAGCAGCAGAGAAGCTATTCGCTGCTGAAAGGAATCACCGAAAAATTGTTGTAGAAATCAAAAGCTTTACGAGTCCTTCCTTAGTTTCCGAACTAGAAAAAGCTGTCGGACAATACAATATATACCGAGGCTTTTTGAGGCGGCAGCATCCCGAAAGAGAAATATATTTAGCAGTACCTCAACAAATTTATAAAGGATTTTTTATGCGTGTTTCTATTCAAACGATCCTCCAAGACCAAGAAATTAAGTTAATTGTTTTTAATGCAAGTTCTGAGGAGATAGTACAATGGATAAGCTAGAAAACTATCGGCAGATAGTTCAAAAAATTGTAGCCGTTCACGGACAGTATAAATCCAGTCAGCCAGAAATTGAAAGTCTGACAATTTGCGATCGACAAAACGATAACTATTTATTGATGGGTGCAGGATGGAATCAAACTGGCAGAGTTCACAATATTGTTTTGCACCTCCGCCTTCGCGAAGGGAAGATTTGGATTGAATGGGATGGGATTGAAGAAGGAGTGACTCAAGAATTGCTAGAAGCTGGAGTTTTACCAGAGGATATCGTGCTGGCTTTTTATCCTCCTGAAATGCGCGTTAATACCGGGTTTGCAGTTGCTTAATATCAAACCAAATCCGAGTCTAAGTAGATAGGCGGGAAAAAACCAATCTATGTAACAAAACATTAAGTTGCCTGATTGGAGTTAAACTTAAGACGTT
>NZ_JAUPTE010000038.1:0-61847 GCF_036701705.1 Microcoleus sp. w1-18aA5
TCTGACCAGTTTTTTTTCAACAATTCTCTAAAAGCCTCTTGACAAAAGACTTACAGTCTTAACTTGTCACCAATGATCCCTGATAGGGAGTTTGGTTAATTGCGGCGTTAAATACTTGAGTGGGGACTGAAGAAAGAAAGTTTCAATCCCTGATAGGGAGTTTGGTTAATTGCGGCCGGGCGCCAATTCTGAGTCGTTCGGTGTTAGTTGTTCGTTTCAATCCCTGATAGGGAGTTTGGTTAATTGCGGCCCGATCGCTGCGATTTGTTCGGTAGTTAATTCGGTGTTTCAATCCCTGATAGGGAGTTTGGTTAATTGCGGCTCTTTATTGTGGGGTTCTAGTTTTCCAGTCCTGGTGTCGTTTCAATCCCTGATAGGGAGTTTGGTTAATTGCGGCTTGATAAAATCTCTGGGTTTCCCGGTGCTGGTGGTTTCAATCCCTGATAGGGAGTTTGGTTAATTGCGGCTAGCGGCATTCGGTTTGCCGTTGCTAGCTTCATCTGTCCGTTTCAATCCCTGATAGGGAGTTTGGTTAATTGCGGCAATTCCTCCCTCAACTCCCTCAAACCCACCTAAGTTTCAATCCCTGATAGGGAGTTTGGTTAATTGCGGCAATTGAGTACAATACCAAGATAACATACTTTTTCAAAAGTGTTTCAATCCCTGATAGGGAGTTTGGTTAATTGCGGCCCCTAGTTGTGAGCTTCTTTTTATGGCAATATATGGTTTCAATCCCTGATAGGGAGTTTGGTTAATTGCGGCGTAATTTGCTGTTGCCCTGGAGCCATTAAAATGTTTCAATCCCTGATAGGGAGTTTGGTTAATTGCGGCTAAAAAAGCTGCAAGAGGGTGAACTTGCAGCAAGTTTCAATCCCTGATAGGGAGTTTGGTTAATTGCGGCACCACGAACGATTAGGTTCAGGAGGTGGAATAACAGTTTCAATCCCTGATAGGGAGTTTGGTTAATTGCGGCAAAAATGGACTTCCTCTGCCATTTTGCAGATTGGAGTTTCAATCCCTGATAGGGAGTTTGGTTAATTGCGGCAGGCGGCGCAAACCCAAACACGAGAACCGGCAAACCAGGTTTCAATCCCTGATAGGGAGTTTGGTTAATTGCGGCATTATAAAGGGCCGCCCTTTAGTACCCGATACGTGCGTTTCAATCCCTGATAGGGAGTTTGGTTAATTGCGGCTCGACAGCTATCCTCAATTCCATGTCGCTGTAAAGCATTCCGTTTCAATCCCTGATAGGGAGTTTGGTTAATTGCGGCGTAACGTTGATTTGCTTGCAAATCCTTTACTTCGGTTTCAATCCCTGATAGGGAGTTTGGTTAATTGCGGCTCTTGGGTCGGTTGCTCCGAGTCGCTTGCCATCGTTTCAATCCCTGATAGGGAGTTTGGTTAATTGCGGCATGATGGTTTGGCTCAGCACAATACTTGGAGCAAGTTTCAATCCCTGATAGGGAGTTTGGTTAATTGCGGCTATCGTACCAATCTAAAAACTCAGAATAGGTACGTTTCAATCCCTGATAGGGAGTTTGGTTAATTGCGGCTAAAGATCGAGCAAGAATCGGGTTCGATCGCCCAATGTTTCAATCCCTGATAGGGAGTTTGGTTAATTGCGGCAAATTATGTTGTCGTTTGAGGGTCAGCAATGAAAATGTTTCAATCCCTGATAGGGAGTTTGGTTAATTGCGGCCGAACCGAGAATCCGGTTTTCCGAACTCAGAATTCGTTTCAATCCCTGATAGGGAGTTTGGTTAATTGCGGCAGTGCCAGAACCCGCACCGCAGAAAGCACGGGAAGTTTCAATCCCTGATAGGGAGTTTGGTTAATTGCGGCTTAGCTCGATGTTTGGAAGCGCGGGCAAATTGTTTCAATCCCTGATAGGGAGTTTGGTTAATTGCGGCGATAGATGCGCTCAGTGATATATCTGCCGAATATGGCGTTTCAATCCCTGATAGGGAGTTTGGTTAATTGCGGCTCGCGGATACTCGCGCCACAGTCCGCAAGGTTTGAGTTTCAATCCCTGATAGGGAGTTTGGTTAATTGCGGCAACGGCACAAATTCCGTTTCAATTAGACTTGTCAAGTTTCAATCCCTGATAGGGAGTTTGGTTAATTGCGGCTTGGCCATTTGTTTTTTATGGTGAGGTTGAAAGTACCGTTTCAATCCCTGATAGGGAGTTTGGTTAATTGCGGCACAGGAGCTTGCCTATTACGAACAATTCAAAGCAGTTTCAATCCCTGATAGGGAGTTTGGTTAATTGCGGCATTGTTGATATCATTTTTAGCTTGATCAGCTTCGTTTCAATCCCTGATAGGGAGTTTGGTTAATTGCGGCAAAAATTGAGATTGCCCAGCAGCTCTTGCTCGTAAAAGTTTCAATCCCTGATAGGGAGTTTGGTTAATTGCGGCCTTGGCTAATTATTGGCCCCCGACAGGGTGAACAAGTTTCAATCCCTGATAGGGAGTTTGGTTAATTGCGGCGTTACCGGGGCTGCTATTGGAGATGTTTGTCTGGTGTTTCAATCCCTGATAGGGAGTTTGGTTAATTGCGGCTCCAGTAGCCAAAGGAATTGTCGAAACTGGGGGCCCGTTTCAATCCCTGATAGGGAGTTTGGTTAATTGCGGCTACGGGAAGCTACATCAGCAGGCGTTTTTTTCATCGTTTCAATCCCTGATAGGGAGTTTGGTTAATTGCGGCACCTGTAGCTGATGGTTGGCATTGAATGTTAAATTTCTGTTTCAATCCCTGATAGGGAGTTTGGTTAATTGCGGCTTACCAGACGGGCCCGATCGAGTTGTTAGAATGTTTCAATCCCTGATAGGGAGTTTGGTTAATTGCGGCTGGCGATGGCTAATCAGATGAAGGGTGCACCCTAATTCGTTTCAATCCCTGATAGGGAGTTTGGTTAATTGCGGCCAATTCGGTATTATACGCAGCCATTCCAGCAAGCTGTTTCAATCCCTGATAGGGAGTTTGGTTAATTGCGGCCATCTTGTCCCTAAAACCAGGACAAGATACATTAGTTTCAATCCCTGATAGGGAGTTTGGTTAATTGCGGCCTTTTGTAAAAAACGCCTTTAACTATCAAGTCTGTGTTTCAATCCCTGATAGGGAGTTTGGTTAATTGCGGCACAGCCGTCAGACTCAAATAATATCTCTCCAGATACAGTTTCAATCCCTGATAGGGAGTTTGGTTAATTGCGGCCGGCTGAACAAAACCGCCAACAAAACCTAAACCAGTTTCAATCCCTGATAGGGAGTTTGGTTAATTGCGGCGTCGAAAAAATTCATCGGGGGGGAGGTTTCCTGATGGGTTTCAATCCCTGATAGGGAGTTTGGTTAATTGCGGCAACTCCTTTTTTTCACTCACAAGCTATTTCTCACTTGTTTCAATCCCTGATAGGGAGTTTGGTTAATTGCGGCTTGCGTCGTAGATAGGGTCAAGAATGCAGTCGGGGTTTCAATCCCTGATAGGGAGTTTGGTTAATTGCGGCAAAAGCCTTTGCGGTGGTTGTCTGTGTAGGCTACGTTTCAATCCCTGATAGGGAGTTTGGTTAATTGCGGCTCGGTCAAGTCGGGGGAATTAAAGATTTGGGTACACTCGTTTCAATCCCTGATAGGGAGTTTGGTTAATTGCGGCCCAAACCAATATCACCAACTCGCCCCGCCGACATCGTTTCAATCCCTGATAGGGAGTTTGGTTAATTGCGGCAAAAAGGGGCTGGCTAAAATCGGCAACTGGTTGGTTTCAATCCCTGATAGGGAGTTTGGTTAATTGCGGCTTCCTTTGGCTCTTTGTCCCTCGGCGAATTGTAGGTTTCAATCCCTGATAGGGAGTTTGGTTAATTGCGGCTGCTTCTTGATTCCTTCGGATTTAGTAGCGTTGCCCGTTTCAATCCCTGATAGGGAGTTTGGTTAATTGCGGCAGGGTTTCAGCCTGCGGTTTTGATGCTACTTTTTGTTTCAATCCCTGATAGGGAGTTTGGTTAATTGCGGCTGAATCACTGGGATTGAGGAGCGGTATCTTAGAAGTTTCAATCCCTGATAGGGAGTTTGGTTAATTGCGGCCACTAGATGTTGCGCGTAGGATTGAGGAAGCTAAGTTTCAATCCCTGATAGGGAGTTTGGTTAATTGCGGCGGGAAGAACAAATGAGGCAATTACTCTCAGAGCTTGCCGTTTCAATCCCTGATAGGGAGTTTGGTTAATTGCGGCAATTCCATCGGTAATCCAAGGGACGATCGAGACAGAGGTTTCAATCCCTGATAGGGAGTTTGGTTAATTGCGGCCAATCATGGCGGTAACTACTCCCAGCGAGCGGAAATACGTTTCAATCCCTGATAGGGAGTTTGGTTAATTGCGGCTCTGCCTGAGTCGTCGTATTGGTAGCCATTAATCAGTTTCAATCCCTGATAGGGAGTTTGGTTAATTGCGGCCTTTGTTGATTATCTCGATTATCAGCGGGAAGAGTTTCAATCCCTGATAGGGAGTTTGGTTAATTGCGGCTCGCAAACAGTGCGGCAAAAGTTGGATCGGTTGCAGTTTCAATCCCTGATAGGGAGTTTGGTTAATTGCGGCGAGCCTCCTTCTTAAGTTGCCAGTGCTCAACCACTGTTTCAATCCCTGATAGGGAGTTTGGTTAATTGCGGCTAACGTGACCGGGCATCCACACGCTAATCGACTTGTTTCAATCCCTGATAGGGAGTTTGGTTAATTGCGGCATGCCCAAACGTTGGAATCACTGAAACACTCTTTCAGTTTCAATCCCTGATAGGGAGTTTGGTTAATTGCGGCCTGGATAATATAAGACTGATGCAAGGTAATAGCGCGTTTCAATCCCTGATAGGGAGTTTGGTTAATTGCGGCGATATTGAGCTTGCTCTTGAATTTTACCAAATGAGTTTCAATCCCTGATAGGGAGTTTGGTTAATTGCGGCTTGATCCCGCCTATGTCCTCAAGGTATACAGCATGTTTCAATCCCTGATAGGGAGTTTGGTTAATTGCGGCGCACGTAGCAGCGCGTCCCTAGAGTGATATTAATATGTTTCAATCCCTGATAGGGAGTTTGGTTAATTGCGGCAAGCCACCTAAAAAACCTTTGCCATTGCCACCGTTTCAATCCCTGATAGGGAGTTTGGTTAATTGCGGCGTTACATGGCCAGGCATCCAGACTGAGATGCTCTTGTTTCAATCCCTGATAGGGAGTTTGGTTAATTGCGGCTTCGATGAAATTTACTCCATTGTGCCGGATGCGATCGCGTTTCAATCCCTGATAGGGAGTTTGGTTAATTGCGGCATTTTGATTATAGCTTTTGTCTGCTTGATTGAAGTTTCAATCCCTGATAGGGAGTTTGGTTAATTGCGGCTTGTGAGGTTGGAGTTTTCCAGTCCGGGTATCAGTTTCAATCCCTGATAGGGAGTTTGGTTAATTGCGGCGGTGAGTAAGTTTGAGTAAGTTTGGCTACTTCTTGTTTCAATCCCTGATAGGGAGTTTGGTTAATTGCGGCTAGTAGAAAGAAATTCACCTGCTAATCGAACTTCTTGTTTCAATCCCTGATAGGGAGTTTGGTTAATTGCGGCTTGCCAGCCCAGCATTGTCTTTATGCCCCTTCCAGCAGTTTCAATCCCTGATAGGGAGTTTGGTTAATTGCGGCACTACCAAACCCAGTGCCATAAGGATGTTTTCTGTGAGTTTCAATCCCTGATAGGGAGTTTGGTTAATTGCGGCCGTAGAAGATTACTGGTTTTTTGCCTGTTTGTCCTTAGTTTCAATCCCTGATAGGGAGTTTGGTTAATTGCGGCTTAATTTGCGGATTACCCATGCTTGCTCCTCATAGTTTCAATCCCTGATAGGGAGTTTGGTTAATTGCGGCTCATAAACTTTGTTTGGCTCTAACCCCACAGATTGTTTCAATCCCTGATAGGGAGTTTGGTTAATTGCGGCATCATGCGATCACCCTCTGCGTGAGTGGATGCAAAGTTTCAATCCCTGATAGGGAGTTTGGTTAATTGCGGCTTTTGCTGTTTTCATAGTTGCCCTCGTTTTTGGTGTGTTTCAATCCCTGATAGGGAGTTTGGTTAATTGCGGCTTATCTGCAATCATGCCCGGTCTAGGAAAAATGATCGAGTTTCAATCCCTGATAGGGAGTTTGGTTAATTGCGGCTTTTATATCTATTTAATCTAATTAGTAAATGGCAAGGTTTCAATCCCTGATAGGGAGTTTGGTTAATTGCGGCTTGAGGAGGGTAGTTATTACACGATGAGTGACTTGTTTCAATCCCTGATAGGGAGTTTGGTTAATTGCGGCGTGATTGTCTGTACGCTTTCAAGAAATTAGCTCTAACTATTGTTTCAATCCCTGATAGGGAGTTTGGTTAATTGCGGCCTGGCGCTAGCTACTGGAATCAAGTTTGGTTTGTGTTTCAATCCCTGATAGGGAGTTTGGTTAATTGCGGCTTTCTTCAGTTTTCATCGTTCAGTTAGTTGGAAGTTTCAATCCCTGATAGGGAGTTTGGTTAATTGCGGCGTAAATTTTCGTCGATTTCTTTCTCAGGAAGTGTCATTGTTTCAATCCCTGATAGGGAGTTTGGTTAATTGCGGCTTTTGATAACTGGCTCCTCTCTCCGGTTGTCCAGCCGTTTCAATCCCTGATAGGGAGTTTGGTTAATTGCGGCCCGAATCATATCCCCTACCCCAGTCCGGCAATTACCCCGTTTCAATCCCTGATAGGGAGTTTGGTTAATTGCGGCTATTGATTCGATGTTGGTTGCAATCAATAAAGCGGTTTCAATCCCTGATAGGGAGTTTGGTTAATTGCGGCCGGGTATAGTAGAAGTGGCTGACGAATGGTTGGTGTTTCAATCCCTGATAGGGAGTTTGGTTAATTGCGGCAGACTGAAAATAACTAAGGGCTGACCTGATTCAGTGTTTCAATCCCTGATAGGGAGTTTGGTTAATTGCGGCTCAGACAGCCTTTCATTTGAGCAGGTTACAGCAGTTTCAATCCCTGATAGGGAGTTTGGTTAATTGCGGCACGGAAAGCATTACTTGTTAGCCGGACATCACCGTTTCAATCCCTGATAGGGAGTTTGGTTAATTGCGGCAAGTATTCGTAGATTGCATGGACTAATAGCGAAGTTTCAATCCCTGATAGGGAGTTTGGTTAATTGCGGCATACACGGTCAGGGAAAAGTTGTACTTCTACGGGTTTCAATCCCTGATAGGGAGTTTGGTTAATTGCGGCTCTAGAAAAGCTTACTACTCATCCCGACGTTAAAGTTTCAATCCCTGATAGGGAGTTTGGTTAATTGCGGCCCCGCGCCTCAACCCATTGCCCCCTGCGAATTGCTTGTTTCAATCCCTGATAGGGAGTTTGGTTAATTGCGGCGCAACATTACTAACAATTAATCCACATCCTCAAGTTTCAATCCCTGATAGGGAGTTTGGTTAATTGCGGCTAGCCAGCAAATTGATTGTCCTTTCAATTTTCCGTTTCAATCCCTGATAGGGAGTTTGGTTAATTGCGGCCACAATTGTTACGGCTGCGAGCTATCTTATTGGCGTGTTTCAATCCCTGATAGGGAGTTTGGTTAATTGCGGCTGTATTTCCTCAAAGGTGCGTCTCTGCTTGCTCCCAATTCTAGGTTTCAATCCCTGATAGGGAGTTTGGTTAATTGCGGCCGGAATCTGAATTCGGCAAAATGTTGCTCGTTAATGTTTCAATCCCTGATAGGGAGTTTGGTTAATTGCGGCTTCTCGGCCGATCGCTCCTACTCCTCCTAAGCCTTTAGCGTTTCAATCCCTGATAGGGAGTTTGGTTAATTGCGGCGCTTTCTGAAGACTAGAATAAAATACTGTAATCCATTGTTTCAATCCCTGATAGGGAGTTTGGTTAATTGCGGCCTTTAAGCACGGGAGCACTAAGAGTTGATGGCGGTCTGTTTCAATCCCTGATAGGGAGTTTGGTTAATTGCGGCAGAATTGATCAACATACCGTGAATTGCGTTGAATGTGTTTCAATCCCTGATAGGGAGTTTGGTTAATTGCGGCATTACAAAGGTTCAAGTCGTGTAGCTTATTTTAGAGTTTCAATCCCTGATAGGGAGTTTGGTTAATTGCGGCATGATGTTGTCTGGTGAAAGCCCTAAAGCTATCCTTGTTTCAATCCCTGATAGGGAGTTTGGTTAATTGCGGCGAACAGATTGACCCCCAAAACGTGCCACGAATTGTTTCAATCCCTGATAGGGAGTTTGGTTAATTGCGGCCTCACAGGCTGCAATCAGCAAGGGTAGTGATTCGCGTTTCAATCCCTGATAGGGAGTTTGGTTAATTGCGGCCTAGTTGCTCTTTAGCTCCTTCAAGTTTTAAGTTCAGTTTCAATCCCTGATAGGGAGTTTGGTTAATTGCGGCTTTGATAGCATCCAAGGTTCGAGATATGGCACCCGTTTCAATCCCTGATAGGGAGTTTGGTTAATTGCGGCCGCAGGTACTTCAGCATCTCTATCGTCAAATGTGGTTTCAATCCCTGATAGGGAGTTTGGTTAATTGCGGCTCAGCAACCACCATATCAAGTGTGTGGCTTTGTGCAGTTTCAATCCCTGATAGGGAGTTTGGTTAATTGCGGCCCAATGTCTCCAAGGGTTCATGTAATAGTGCTTGTTTCAATCCCTGATAGGGAGTTTGGTTAATTGCGGCTTGAGATTAGTGAAGAACAAGCCGCAAACATTTCGGGTTTCAATCCCTGATAGGGAGTTTGGTTAATTGCGGCCTGAACCAACCAGATGACAATGCTTTAGCTGTAGAAGAGGAGTTTCAATCCCTGATAGGGAGTTTGGTTAATTGCGGCAGGACATAGCGTGTTTTGGAATGGTTCATGCACAAGTTTCAATCCCTGATAGGGAGTTTGGTTAATTGCGGCAGCCCGTTCCAGAAGCTTTGCTGTATTTGGTTTTCAAGGTTCATTTGCGTCTGCATAAAACAAAAGTACCATTTCAGCCTTCGACGTGTCAATACCCAACTTTTCATACAGCCATCAAACCCTTGTCCTGCATAGATTCCAGCGATTGCGTCTACCATTGTTAAGCTTGAAGTGCCTCTAACCCTTAGAGCATATACATTATAGCCCCAAAATTTAACACCTCGATTTTTACACCTAGGCATAGACGCATTTTCCACCCAAAAACAGACATCAAGCGAATCACCACTTACCTAAAGCCCCCCAAACAGTACCCGAAACCACCCCCCAAATCGCCCCCAAACCAGCCCCCACGATCGCCCCCGCCACAGGCCCCAACTCCACCGGCACCCCAGCGTTAACAGCCGGAAACATCGCAGACACCCCCGCCCCCAACACAGTACCCGCAAAAGTCCCCAAAAAACTGCCCCAAATCGCCCCCAAACTCCCACCATTGACACCCGAAGGCTGAAACGAAATCGGCAACTTCGGCGCAAACCCGCAAAAACCCAACAAACCCCCAGAAACCACACCCCCAACAGAACCCACACCAGCCGCCACGATCGCCACACCCAGCAACAAACCAGCAAACTCATTCACCGGCCGCATCTGGACACCGTATTGCTGCCAAACCACCAGCCCAGCCCCCAAAAAAACACCAGCCAGAGTCCCCACAAACGAGCCCCAGACGGCCCCCAAATACCCTCCCCGCCGGCCCCACACCCTCCCCATCGGCAGCGCCAGAGGAGGCTGAAAAGTTGCCCAAACACAGCCCCAGAGGGCACCAACCCCCGCCCCAGCCAAAATCCTCTCCCCGATTCCCGGAGTGCTATTAATCGCCCCAAACACCGCACCGCCGATCGCCGCCAATAAAAAAGCCCCCCAAGACGCCCCCACCAAAACTCCGCCCCACTTCCGCCAAATCTGATTCGGCGGCAAAGTGAAAACCCCCCACATCACCCCAAAAAAACAGCCCCAGATCGAACCAACAAAAATCGCCCCCAAAATAGCACTGCCGCCCTCAGCTATTGCCGAATAAATCCCCCCGATCGCCGCCAAACACAAACTACCCCAAACACCACCCCAAGCAGCATCCTGAAAAATGCGCTCAAACTTGCCCACCGGAAGCTGAGGCGCAGGAGTCCGACTCCGAGAAGACATCCGCATCGGTAGCAACGGCACTGCGTACTGGCCGAGGGGGCGCGACAGCCCCGTGGAGGGCTGTTGCCGACGCACTGCGGGCTGGGGTACGACGGGCGGTGGTTGGGGCTTTTTACGCTTGGTTTTCGCGGGCTGCAAGTGCAATCCGTGGCTGATTGCTTGCCGCGAAGGAAACGGATCGCGCCCTTTCAGGAGTTTTGCCCGATCGCACCAAGGGCACCGACTGAGATGATTTCCGTATTTATGCTGACTATTTCTGCTGCAAGTTACTAAAGCATCTTCGGCTTCCCGAATCGCATTCACCCAAGTTTTCGCATCCGGGCGCGCCGCAGGATTGCTGTGCCCTTCCTCAAAACAGCGGATAAACAGTTGCCGCAGCCGGGGATGCAGCATCTCGAAAGGAGGCGCAGCGGGCATCGGGCGGTAGGGAATCCGTTTCGTACCTGTAGGGAAATGACCCGATCGAATTCTCGCTTCCAAAGACGGTGGTTCATCGCTACCGAGATAAACTCCCGAAAACGGATGCGTACCTTCCATCAGCAATTGAAAAATTAATACCGCTAAACCGAACAAATCGTGCTCTGGAGATCGATCAATATCGCGGAAAGTCTGCCCCTGCAACTCCGGCGGCGTAAACTCGGGTTTCCCCACGGGACACCGATAAACGTAACCCGTATAAGGATCGCGGACTTGAAACGAATCCGTGTCTACCAGCGTTACCAACGCCGTATCCGTGACGAGAATGTTCGACTCGTTTACGTCACCGATGACGTAACCCCTGACGTGGAGGGCATTTACAGCCGAGGCGAGATTTCTGGCGGTACGGTGGAGGTAAAGATAGCTAAATAGCGGTTTTTGTTCGCGCCTGGTTTTGGGAGTGTAGAAAGTGTGTACCGGCATCACTTTGTTGACGCGCGGCATCACAAAACCGACGATTTTTTCTCGCCCGCCGACAGTATGCAGCAAATCGATCGGCCAAGCAATGGAAGCGTGTCCCGGTTCCGCGATCGGTGCATCCGGCGGCATACTGAACATGACTGTGAGTTTGTCGCCGTCTTCGTCTGTCGGTTTGTGGTAGATTTTTGCTACAAGGGACGAGTCTTGGGCGATCGGGTAGATGCGACCTTCACCCCCACTGGCGATCGCGGTTTTGGTGTCGATCGCAATCAGTTGTCCGCTAAATTGGCGCTGCAACTGCATAGAATTCCGTTATGGGATACAGGATTTGGAAGCCATCACTTAATAAATTTGACTTGCCCATTAAATCTTACCCTTCTTATGACTTAGGCACGGGTGAGGAGAGACCGAGTTTTTCACCAAAAGACGCATTGCAGCCCGCAGATTCGGTAAAAAACCCGATTTCTTGGGTGGGAGTGGGTAAGCCCTGTTGCTGTTAGTGGGATGGGCGTCCCGCCCGTCCATCCATTAGTGGGATGGGCGTCCCGCCCGTCCGCGCTATCCAAATTAAATATGAACCAGCTTCAAATCCACCGATAATAACAACATTTTATCCTCAATTTTTTGTCTGACGGCCGGTGTCACCTGACAATTATCGCTGTTGAGGCATTCCACCAGCAAGTTGTGGGCATAATAATACTGTTGCAGCAAAGTTTTCTGTTGGGGGCCCAAATATAAATTGTAGCCGATCGCAGTTTTGAATTTTGCCAGCCAAGTGCAACCGCACTCTTTGCGCCACTTTTTCCAGTTTTGCAAATCTGGCATCTCAGTCTGAAATTGTGCCAGCAATTGTTTAAGTTCTGGTTCAATATCCAGCGCCCAAATGCCAACCAAGATACACGCCACATCCTCATTATCAAAAGCCAATTTCAGAGACTCGTTAGCATCTGCAAATTCTACATTTTTGCCAGCCTTTGCCAAACAACTTCGCAACTTACAAACTTTCGATCTATCAAACTTCAGACTCGGATCGAGGACGCGAGTCAAAGCCAAATCAAGTACGCAAACTAAGGCTACATAAAAAGCGCGAATTTCGACTGGTTTAAAATTCCTTTGCACTAACTGAGACTTGTGATTTGCCCAGATTAGCAACTGCTGCAAAGTTTCATCTTTAGCCACCATACTGTCTAATTTTTGTTGCATCAGCAGCAAAAGTTCGTCAGCAGGTTGCAAAATGCTGACAACTCTCACAAATTCATTTTTCCACTTTTTGTCTGTAATCCGGCTGACCAATTCTGGCAGCGATTCCGGGTTCGCACTGTCAATCACATATTCTGGTTGAGTTTCGCTTTCCTCTAGCAGTTCGTCAACTGCGGTTTTGATAAAGTTATCCACCAACCAGTCGCGGGTACGCGAGAAATTGCTTTCCAACTCTAGGTAATGACCGCCTAATTTGGCCTTAAACTCTTTGGGAAAAATCTCTTTGGCCACTAACATATTTTTCCAGCGAGTTAGCTGGCTGGCGTTGCGTTCGGGAAAGCGGTTGTACAAATAGTCGATCGCGATCGCATCTAGAATATCCGCCCCCAGGATTTCCCGCCGTTTCACCTCGTTTTCGGACCCTATTTGTCGCCCCTGAGTGAGATCCAGATGCTGGCTAACGTTTGGTTCAATCAAGTGCTGAATCAGCCAGTTTCCCCCACGGAAAAAATCGCGATCAAACTCCAAGTAAATCGCGCCAAACAAAGCTTCACCAGTCTCAGAAAAAACTCTATTGTACTCGCTTTCTTCTGTTTCTTTCCCATTCCATACGCCCCAACTGAGTTCGTTTAATTTTAATTTTTGTGCAAAATCCGCAAGTTTTTTAGGTTCTGCTAAACGAGCTTTTAAGGTTGAGATAGCATCGGGATCGAGTTCTGGATATTCGCGGTAGAGGTAATCGCTAACAACAGCAGCGAAAATCGCTCTCCCTAAGAGTGACAGCCGTTTGTACTTAACCTCTTGCCAAGCGGGAGACTCCTCTGGGCGATCGGAGTAATAGCTGGTAGAATAACGGCAATTTAAGGCAATTTCCAGTAGTTTTGTCTGCTGAAAGCTGGGAATGTCGATCGCTGCTTTGACTGCTTCAATATCTACCTTTTTATTTTTTATTAGCTCTAATTCTTCTTCACATTTACCCCACTTTTCCAACCAATCACCGCCCGCATCTTCCACATACAAATCTACAAAATCTACCCCGTAATTCATCCATTCATCCTGCATTTTTCTGGCTGCTTCCAGTTCTTCCCAGACTTTTTGCAAGTTATTTTCAACGGTATGTGTACCTTGTACTGTCATAGTATTTGATTTTGATGTAATTAGATTTTATTTCCAACAATTTCACCGCAATTAAATCAAATCTCAATTCAATTTAGGCCGAGTTGCTAGTTATTTCACCCGATTGATTGCTGCGGTAAATGTTCCCATTGCTTAGCCTTCGTATCAAGCACCTCTTGCCAGTGTCTGGCAAACCCCTCCCGGAGACAGAAAAGGAGAGGAAAAAGCTTGGTCTGTTTTCCCTTTTCCAGAAGCAGTCTGGGGGTTAGGTTTTTGGCTTTGTCGAAAATTGTGCAATAGGTGAGTTAGTCAAATTTTTTTCACCAAGTTTTTAGCAGTCGAACTATTCTCAGCAGCAGATATGCTTGATTTACGGGAACTTGAGGTAACGACCTGCGGGCAAATTATCACTATTATATAATGCAATGTTAACTAACTGATTCAGGAAATTTGCATCGTTTTTATCATAACTTAAAAATAATCCTCTGTCAATCCCCCAATCTTGAAGAGTTTGTTGCCAATTCTGATATTTTTGTTCAGAGAATTCATCGGAAAGAGTTGTGACTTGAATGCAGAGGGGCTGCTGTTGGCGGCTGCTAACGATCGAATCGGTTGCCATAGAAAGATCTGCAACATATCGATACAAAACAGTGCCTTGGCGATCGACAATTCGGGCTGCGATCGCACGAATCACGATATCATCACCCGGATCGAATTTGCCGGCCTTGAGTTTTTGTTTCCAGATATAAAATTTGCGATCGTTTTCGCTCAGCCATTTAGGAAATAGATAGCTATACCAATACCTTTCCCCCGGCGTCATTAACTCAAACGCGGCTTGCTGTTCTCTTTCCGAAGGTAGAGATTGAACTGCCAGCCAAACCTGAGAATCTCGGATAAGCTGCAGCAAAAAAGCCATCACAAATTTTTTAGCCGTTAGCGAACCGGGTTTAATATCTTTCACCCAGCGATTGATTTCATCCAATCTTCTCGCCAAACTCGGATCTATTAGATCTGCGTCGCTAATTAGGGAGTTGAGCTGATCCTTAATCTCTTGTGCTTGCAAATGACGACCTACTGTACAAACTAAAGCAGAATTGTTGACACCTCGATTTTATTATAGAACCGCGCCAAATTTTCACCGCTGATGAGGTTGAACGCATTAGACTTGTTGCAAAATTCAGAATCGGAAATTTTTAATCGCAAATCAACGCCAATCCACGCAGAGGGGTGTTGGCTTTGGCAAAATGTCTATCAAAATGTCTATTTTTAATTTTCCTGTGCCTCCGAACTCGAAAAAGTTGCTAACAATAATGTTAAGTCATCATCGGTGCGTTCGGAAACACGGGGCGATCGCAAAAATGACTCTAACTGCTGTTTCGCATCTTCTTCTTCTTTCCACTCGCCAGAAAACCGAAACAAAGGCGCAAAAAACGGCCCATGTGGCGTGCCTTCTGGGATTTTGAGGGCTAGCATTTGCAAGCCGTCGGAAAAAACGGCCAAGTGTCGCAGTTTTTCCCGCAGTACCTGAAATTGCGCTGTTTCTATCGCATTCGGCGAAATCAAAAAGATAGTTTCGTTGATGTATTCGCCGCAGGGAGGTACAGTCAGGGCGATCGCATTTCCTGCACTATCACCTGCTACCGCCGCACCGTCGCCGATTTGAGCAACTGCGATTAATTCCGGCGTAGCAACAACCGCAATTAAAGTGCAGGCTAAATCTCTCGCCGCCACTTCCCGCACTGCCGCTTCAGCTTCCACCTGTGCCCGCGCAACTTGCAGTGATGCTGTCAAGAATACCTGCCATTCATCGTCATTTTCAGGCAGCCTTTCCTGTTGCTGGCAAATCGTTTCAACAACCGCTTCCACAGCAATTTTTGCCCCAACTTCTGCGAGTGCTGCGGAACCCGCACCATCGGCAACCGCTGCCGCTAAAACACCGTTTGGCAAGAGACGCCAGCAGTGGGCATCTTGACAAGGCTGCGATCTTTTTTCGTGGCTCGTACCTATCACCGATGCCGCTACAACTTGCCAATTAAAGGATGAATTCTGCATTAATAACTCTTTAACTCAAAACTTCGTAAATTCACAACTCTGCAAAGTCTGAACGGGTTTATTTATCCCTAATTACAGCACTTTTCTGGGTTCGTAGGTACTAGCCATTCTAGGGACACGACAGTGCCGTAGGGACACGGCACTCTTACTAATGACCAATGACTAATGACTAATGACCAATGACCAATGACTAAGGACTAATGACTAATACCTAAACAGTTCCCCATCCGGGTGGTGGCAGTGCTACTTGTTCATCAATTTTTGAGTGAGAAACCCTCTGCATACTAGCCGAAAGCCAGATGAACATCTCTCTAAAGTCTAGTCCTCTCAACTTTACAGGCGTGCGCTCGACAATTTGCGCCAGACGGGTGATATTAGCACCTTCCACTCCGACTGCAAAAAATGCCACGCGCTTATTAATTTCTTCCTCTTTAATCCGCTGTGCTGCTATTTCCACAACATCGTCTGATTCACCTTGAGGTTCGCCGTCGGTAATCATAAATACCCACGGGCGGTAGTAGGTAATGCCGTTGTTGCGGTATTCGGATTTGCGGGCCGCAATGGTATCTAATGCTAGCTGAATCCCTGCGCCCATGTGGGTTTGTCCTTGAGCTGTCAGCAGTGGCGTCTCGAACTGGTCGGCGGTCACGAAGTCTTGCACGACCTTGATATGATTGTCAAATGAAATAATCGCGACTTCGACTCGCTTTTTAGCTAGTTCGTCTTTAATTAGGTCATTCCTAAAAATTTCCAGCCCCTCATTCAAGGCATCTATGGGTGCGCCTTGCATGGAGCCGGAGGTGTCCAGCAGGAGGACGCAGGGACAGCGCGGCTCTGGGTTTTCGGCAAATTCTACGGCTTCGTCTAGTCTCATGGTTCGGGGTTGACCTGGGAGTGGCTCGATTTCTAGGTTTGTTACTTTACTGTATCAAGTCAGTAACAAATTTAAGTGCAAATTGCTAGGGCGATCGCATTTTACCACTTACCTGAATCGATTTTTGATTTTTGATTGTATATTTTAGATTTGAGAATTGGATGTCTGCCGTCACAAAAACAAATTTCTTCCTGCCTGTGGTAATATAGACTAATAGTATTACTGCAAAATAAGGATAAATCTTATGATTGCAACAGTCACGCAAAAATTAACCTTTGACCAATTCCTTGTAGAATGTCCAGAAGATGGACTCTATGAACTGGTAAATGGAGAAATTGTAGAGATGAATTCCACAAGAAATCATGAGGATGTTGCTGATTTTACCTCTGACTCATTTAAAGATGAAATTAAACGGCTAAGTTTAAATTATGTAGTCAAAAATACCGCCGTTATCAGAACTGTAAGTAAAACCGGCATCGAACAAGGGCGGAGGCCGGATGTCAGCGTCATCGATCGCGATTTGTGGCGATCGAACCGTTCTGCTTATGCTGCATTGCGGGAACCAATTCAATTGGCAGTGGAAGTGACATCAACAAATTGGGAGGACGATTATATAGACAAATTGGACGAGTATCGGCGCCTCCGAGTTCCTGAGTATTGGATTGTCGATTATTTAGCAATTGGCAGCAGGGAATTTCTGGGAAATCCCAAAGTTCCAACTGTATTTGTTCACCTTTTGGATGCAGATGGCAACTATCAAAGAAGCGCGTTTAAAGGCAGCGAACGAATTGTGTCGCGGACTTTTCCCGAATTAACGTTGACAGCAGAAGAGGTGATGAATGTTTAACTTCCGTTAATCCAGCTAGTCAGACTATTCTCCATAAACAATCACTAAAAATATGAAATCTATTTCTGATAAAAAACTTTCTAATCAAAAAGCTATGAGTGCTTGGAGTTACAAACCTTGGTGGTGCCAGCCTTGGTCGATTCTTTTAACTGGTACTAGCCTGATTAGCGGTAGTTGGTTTTTAATAAAAACTGTTTGGATAACTGTTTTAGTCGCGATTCCTTTATTAGCTTGGATGGGTTTTTTCTTGTTAGTTTGGCCGAGGTTGATGCTGTCTGGCGAAGTTTTGGATTCCGATGCAGATTAGGTTTTAGTGGCGCGCACCCTATGTTTACCGCTTAACCCCACACTCCGGCAGGGATTTAAACCCCTGCCGGAGTGTGGGTGTTGCCTTAAGTTGAGACCAATGGTTTGGGCGGTGCGCGGTACACACCCTACGTTGTAAGTAAGGTGTACACTGCACGCCCTAAACATAGGGTGTTTCGCAGTCTAATTTTGCGGGTAATAGTCTTGAA
Organism: Microcoleus sp. w1-18aA5; assembly: GCF_036701705.1. NCBI lineage: Bacteria > Bacillati > Cyanobacteriota > Cyanophyceae > Oscillatoriales > Microcoleaceae > Microcoleus > Microcoleus sp. w1-18aA5. The sequence continues at coordinate 17,626 of NZ_JAUPTE010000038.1, forward strand.
TTGCTTTTACTTCCATCGGGTGGGATTTGAGCGATCGAATTCCCGCTGCTGTCGCTTTGGCACCGGCTATTGTGGTAATAATCGGGATTTTGTAAGTCAAAGCTGTGCGGCGGATAAAGATGCCGTCGGATCGAGATTCTTCGCCGGAAGGTGTGGTGATAATTAGTTGAATTTTCTCATTCTTGATCGAATCCAACAAATTCGGCCGCCCTTCGTGCAGTTTCAATTCCAAATCTACCTCTAAACCTTGCTCTCGCAAAACTTTGCGTGTTCCGTGAGTTGCGACTACTCTGAAACCCAATTCTAAGAATTCCTTGACAACGGGTACAACTGCTAGTTTGTCCCGATCGCGCATCGAAACCAACACAGTTCCCAACAGCGGCATCATTTGTCCAGCACCTAATTGAGCTTTGGCAAAGGCTTTGCCAAAATCGGTGTCAATTCCCATGACTTCGCCGGTCGATCGCATTTCTGGCCCTAACAAGGTATCAGTTCCCGGAAACTTAGCAAAGGGCAATACAGCTTCTTTTACCGAAACATGAGTGGGTATAATCTCTTCAGTAAAACCCAAAGCTTCTAGAGTTTTGCCAGACATGACTCGCGAGGCCATTTTTGCTAAGGGAACTCCGATCGCCTTGGAGACAAAAGGCACTGTTCGAGAAGCGCGCGGGTTAGCTTCCAAAATGAAAACTTCTTCCCCTTGAACAGCAAATTGAATATTCATCAACCCGATTACTTTCAGGGATTTTGCTAATTCTACAGTCCAGCGGCGGATTGTTGCCAAAGCTGCATCAGAAAGCGTTTGGTAAGGGATAGAACAAGCAGAGTCGCCGGAGTGGATTCCCGCTTCCTCAATGTGCTCCATAATACCGCCGATCGTCACATTGCCAGTAACATCGGCGATCGCATCGACATCCACCTCGATCGCATTCTCCAAAAACTTATCAATTAAAATCGGATGATCTGGTTCTACTAGCACGGCATAGGTCATGTAACGTTCCAATTCCGTATCGGAATAAACAATTTCCATTGCTCGCCCGCCTAACACGTAACTCGGTCGCACCACTACCGGATAACCGATCCGTTGAGCTACTATTAAAGCATCCTCAAAACTACGGGCTAAACCGTTAGCAGCTTGCTGAATATCCAATTCCCGCAGAATCTTTTCAAATCGCTCCCTGTCTTCAGCAGTATCAATGGAATCCGGCGAAGTTCCCCAGATTTTTGTTTGTACATCGGGGTGATTTTCGAGGGCTTTTTGTAAAGGAAGCGCTAATTTCAGCGGGGTTTGTCCGCCAAACTGAATAATTATTCCTTCCGGATTTTCGGCTTCGATGATGTTGAGAACATCTTCTTTTGTTAGCGGTTCAAAATACAGGCGATCGCTCGTATCGTAATCCGTCGAAACCGTTTCCGGGTTCGAGTTGACCATAATTGTCTCAAAGCCGTCTTCTCCTAGGGAATAGGAAGCGTGACAGCAGCAGTAATCAAACTCAATTCCCTGTCCGATCCGGTTCGGGCCGCCACCTAAAATCATCACTTTTCGTTTGCTAGAAGGCAAAACTTCCGACTCCGGCGCGAGACTGTGGCCTACAGGCGAAATCTTCTTTTCTTCATCGCCCAATTCCCAAATTGCCGCTCCCGCCTCGTAGGTGGAATAATAATACGGTGTAAACGCTTCAAATTCAGCGGCACAAGTATCGACTGTTTTGTAAATCGGAATTACGCCTAACTGTTTACGGTAAGCGCGGACTTGATCTTCCGATGTTTTGGTGGCGTAAGCAATTTGGCGATCGCTAAAACCCAACTGCTTTACTTCAAACATTGTCTCTTTTGTCAACTGTTCCAACCGCGTTCGTTTCAAGAACTTCTCAGTTTCCAGCAATTCCTGCATTTTATCCAAAAACCAAGGGTCGATTGCTGTGAACTCGAAGATATCTTCCACGGACATTCCCATCATCATCGCGTGGCGAACTGTAAAAATGCGATCGGGATTTGGCGTCCGCAATCCGGCGCGAATTTGTTCCAAACTCGGCAACTTTTCCGGTTTGTCGCACCCGAAACCTGCGCGGCCGGTTTCCAATCCCCGCAGGGCTTTTTGGAAGGATTCGTTGAAGCTGCGCCCGATCGCCATTACCTCCCCAACAGACTTCATTTGCGTTGTCAGAGTCGGTTCGGAACCGGGGAACTTTTCAAAAGCAAATCGGGGAATCTTCGTCACCACGTAGTCAATTGTCGGCTCAAAAGACGCCGGAGTTTTCTTGGTGATATCGTTGGAAATTTCGTCTAGGGTGTAACCTACCGCTAATTTTGCCGCCATTTTGGCAATAGGGAAACCAGTTGCTTTCGAGGCCAAGGCGGAGGAACGGGAAACCCGAGGGTTCATTTCAATAACGATGAAATCTCCGTTGACAGGATTGACGGCAAATTGAATATTGGAACCGCCGGTTTCAACTCCGATCTCGCGAATAATTTTCACCGAAGCATCTCGCAGGCGCTGATATTCTTTGTCTGTGAGAGTTTGCGCCGGGGCGACGGTGATAGAATCGCCGGTGTGGACGCCCATCGGGTCGAGATTCTCGATCGAACAAATAATCACTACATTATCTGCCAAATCCCGCATTACTTCCAGTTCGTACTCTTTCCAACCAATCAAAGATTGTTCGATCAAAATTTGCGATACTGGACTGGCATCAATCCCGCCTTGTGCCATTTCTTCAAACTCTTCTTGATTGTAAGAAATGCCGCCTCCCGTGCCGCCCATTGTAAAAGCAGGACGAATAATTAACGGATAACTGCCGATTTGGTGACCAATTGCTTTGGCTTCGTCGAGAGTGTTGGCAATTCCAGAAGGGCAAACAGCGACCCCAATTCGCGCCATCGCTTCCTTAAATAATAGCCGATCTTCTGCCATTTCAATTGCTGGCAACTTAGCCCCAATCAACTCGACGTTGTATTTTTCTAAAACGCCATTTTTAGCCACGGCAACTGCTAGATTTAGCGCGGTTTGGCCGCCCATAGTCGGTAAAATTGCTTGAGGTCTTTCTTTAGCGATAATTTGTTCGAGGATGACCGGCGTTAGAGGTTCGATGTAAATGCGATCGGCAGTTTCCGGATCGGTCATAATCGTTGCTGGGTTGGAATTAACCAACACTACTTCAAAACCTTCTTCTCGCAAAGCTTTGCAAGCTTGGGTTCCTGAATAGTCAAATTCGCACGCTTGACCGATAACAATTGGGCCGGAACCAATAAGAAGAATCTTTTTTAAGTCTTGACGACGGGGCATAGGTTCGTAATTAGTAATTGGACAAGGTGGAGGATTAATTTGATATTTTGCATCAGTCTTAGAAACAGGCTTTCTAAGCTGTTCCCCCCAAAGCTTACTCAAAATAGTGCAAGTTTTGTTGTTAATTTGAAATTGTGCACCATTCTCAGCATTTTGGAAGCAGAACCTCGCAACTCCGGCCCACAGACACCCCCAGCTAACCAGAAATATTGATGAGAAAAGGGTGCAGTCGATCGGTAAATCAAGACTATTTTAAGTGTTGCGGTCAAATCGTGTTCTAAAATACACAATCCCTGTATTCCGCCTAATTAATGATTGTAGGGACACTCCAAGAACCCTTCTTCGTGTCAACTTAACGTCTAACCCAATCACAGACTGTTGTTTGAGTATTAAATCTAGAGCCCCCCTAGCCAAGGGCGGGCACGGGGGCACCGCCCCTACGAAGGGGGGGACAAGAGTCTTCTCAAAGTCCCCCAACAACCAGGGGGATTTAGGGGGATCTAGAATTAGCTAAAAGCGAGACTTATCAGTGGTTTCAGGCGATTGTTGACACGACAAAAGGCACGGTTTCCCTACCGTATTTAATCCAATTTTTAGGCTTTGCGCGATCGGCGAATGAGTACGCTAATCACTTGTCCCGTCTGTGCACATCGCTGTGGCGGGCTCCAATCCCCGACGGCGGCAAATCCCAGTCGGTACAAGGTATGGATGGTTTCTAACACAGCGGCGCGGGAACCGACAACCGTGATCCGCACGACTTCCTGTTCCGATAATGCTGAGGCGTCATTTGGACGCGCGGACAAGTTATCGTCAGGTACGAATTCCTGTGACATAATATGGTCTCCTGGCTTTTGGTTTTCTAGGAAAACCCAAAAACCCAGCCGCCCCGCACGTTAACACAGAGCAGGGCGGCTACAGAGAATGTTAAAATTCTCAACTAGCCTCCAGACTGGTTAGCTCAGTTTGGCGGTTAGCTGTCCATTGCTGTTGGTAGCAGCTTTGGGCAGTGCAACTAGATTTTTGAGCGACGCGGGCTGCTTTCTCTTCGAGCAAAGCAGCCTTAATTTCACAGCGTAGCCGCAGATGGGGGCCGCCGTCAATCGATTTTAGATTTTAGATTTTAGATTTTAGATTGAGATTTTCCTGCAACAACTCTCCGGTCTGTCCCACCCTCCGCTTCTCCCACTCTCCCCCTCTCCCGTCTCTCCCTCTCCCTCAATCCAACCTACTAGATGAGGGAATGCGCCGAGGAAGAGGTAAAATATGGAATCGTTCCAAAAGCTTAAAATCAAAAATCTGAAATACAGATATGCCTAGAACTCAAGTGCGAATATTCCGTGCACCTGCTGCTTGAGGGCAACCACATCAATTTTAGATTTTAGATTTCACATTGTCCTCCAACAACTCTCTCCATCTCCTATGCCTAGAACACCCAGCGAATATTCCGTGCACCTGCTGCTTGAAGGCGGCCATCGCGAAGAAGTGCGTTTCGCAACGCTGCAAGATTTTCAAAAGTGGTACAGCAGTACGCTGGTGCCGAAACAAGATTCAAGAGAATTTCTTAACGTCCCGATTAAAAATATTCAAGGCGAATACATGGTAGTTCGGCCTACCAGCGTTCTCGCAATTCGCGTAGAACCGATATTTACTTCTAGCGTCGAACGATACGATGAATAAGGAAAATAATCAATTAAGTAGGGAAGATTGGAAATTGAGCAAGATTTTTCGCTATCAGCTATTAGCGATCGCCTGTTGCGTTTTGGCGATCGCTTTTTCGGTGCCCGCCGTTGCAGCCCCGCCACTGCAACCAATTAGTATAAATCAATTGCAAGCGGGTGAATTGGAGTCGATCGCCTTTGACGCTCAAATCTGGGGCGCAAATGGCAAACCGGGCGATAAAGAATTGCTGTTAAGGTCGATCGACCACAGCCTCCGCTATCTCAATACATCGGCCGCCGCCACTGCTTACAGCCGCTATCCAGTAGCAGGAGTTACGCGCGATCGAGTCCGCCGTTCCCTCGATCGATTCCGCCAATTAGTTGTCAGTTCCACAACCCCAGCACAACTTCAGGAATCGGTCAAGCGCGAATTTGTCTTTTATAAATCCACGGGTAAAGATGGCAAAGGAACAGTCGCGTTTACAGGTTATTTCGAGCCGACTTACGCAGCATCTCGGACGCCGAATTCCGAATACCGTTATCCCCTGTACCGGATGCCGCCAAACATGGCATCTTGGCCGAAACCTCACCCGACAAGATTGCAATTAGAAGGCGAAGATGCTTTGCAGGCAAGTAAAGGATTGCTGCGAGGATTAGAATTAGTTTGGTTGCGCGATCGCTTCCAAGCATTTCTCGTGCACGTCCAAGGTTCTGCGAGATTGCAACTAACAGATGGTAGCGAGATGACCGTCGGTTTTGCAGGCAAAACCAATCACAGTTATACAGGAGTTGGACGAGAATTAGTTAAAGACGGAAAGTTTACTTTAGAAGAGTTAAATTTGCCGAAACTAAGGGAATATTTCACCAACTTTCCCGCAGATATGAACAAATATTTGCCTAAAAATGAAAGCTTTGTATTCTTCCGGGATACTAATGGAGTTCCAGCCACAGGAAGCATTGGAGTGCCAGTAACTGCCGAAAGGTCGATCGCCACCGACAAAGCTTTAATGCCCCCCGGTGCACTAGCATTAATTAGTACAAAACTCCCTTACCCGAATGCGGCGGGACAACTCGAACAAAATGCCGTGAATCGGTACGTTTTGGATCAAGATACGGGCGGTGCAATCAAAGGCGCGGGGAGAGTTGACGTATTTATGGGAACGGGGGATTTAGCGGGCGATCGGGCCGGTTATATCAACTCAACAGGAGAACTGTATTATCCGCTTTTAAAGTAGATTAATTCTAATTGATTAATTCTACTTCATGTGATTGTTCGCGGTGCATCGCAATCCCGGACACGGCATTGCCGTGTCCCTACAGATATCGCGGACAATCTATATGTAATCCAAGTTTTGATAATTGCTATAAAATAGAAAATACCCCACCCTCTCAACCTCACAAATGCTCAACAAAATTCTGCAATTCTTCAAACGACTAATTCAGCGGCTGTTCGGAACCCCAACCCCACCCACCCCACCGCCGGGAAATACCCCCATCCGCCCAACCGTAACTGACGCGGAATACGAGTCGAAATTCATGGAAATCCTGGAAGGGGTGAATGCTGGCTGGAGTCGAGGCGATGTAGCGGGATTCTTAATCGCAAAACGCCTTAAAGATGGTGAATTGGCTGCTTGGCTGCGACGGTTTGGGGAAAGATTGTTAGAGGGAGAACATGATGATACCGCTGCTACGGATGCGGTGGCATCGCTTCAGGAATTAGCGCAGCGGCTGGTATTGTTAGGTAGAATTGGCAGCGGGGAATTGTCAGAGGTGGCGAGGCAAATTGGGCGGGAGATATTGACACGGTTTCCGCTGCCGGAGGTTGAGGAGGAGGATACAAAGGGGAGGGTGATTGAGGCGGTGTTTGTTGGGGATGGTTTGGGTTTTTCTGGGGAATTGAACCGCAGAGGCGCTGAGGCTGCGGGGGAAGAATTGGAAGTTAATGTAGAGGCTGAGGCGTGGTGCGATCGAGGGAATGAGCAGTATAATTTAGGAAGATTTGAAGATGCGATCGCATCTTATAATCAGGCAATTGTTCTCCAACCAGACTATCACGATGCTTTGCACAACCGAGAGGTAGCGCAACGTAAGTTAGGCGAAATTCAATAGGCGAACTCCCTGGTATCCATAATTTTTGCTAGGTATTGCGAGCCGTATGATTCTATTAAGAATTAAGCGCAGTTTCCGTCGCTAATTATCATACATTGAAAATAGGAGTTTGAGGACTGAAGTCCTCACTAGAAACTTAATTGATAAGAGGTGCATGGCGCACCCTACAATAGGTTTATACTATTAGGATTAATCCCAGATCCTTGCATCCCAAACCCAAATCGAATGACACAAGTAATCGGCATTGACTTAGGCGGAACCGCAATTAAACTCGGCAGATTTAGCGAAGACGGCATTTGCCACCAATCCTTAACTGTCCCAACCCCTCAACCGGCAACGCCAGAAGCAGTTTTAGCTACAATGACCGATGCTATTTTACAACTGAATCCGACCGAAAATGCTGTAAGTGCGATCGGCATCGGCACTCCAGGCCCCGCAGATGCCACCGGCCGCATAGCCAGAGTAGCAATTAACCTCAAAAACTGGCATAACGTCCCCCTCGCTGACTGGTTAGAAGCTAAAACCGGACTGCCGACAATATTAGCAAATGATGCCAACTGTGCCGGATTGGGAGAAGCTTGGTTGGGTGCAGGAAGGCACTTTAAAAATCTAATTTTACTAACTTTAGGTACAGGAGTCGGCGGTGCAGTTATCTTAGACGATAAACTATTTGTAGGTCATCAAGGCGCGGCCGGAGAACTAGGATTGATTACTATAAATCCCGACGGCCCGGAGTGCAACAGCGGCAATCGCGGTTCTTTAGAACAGTATGTTTCGGTGCAAGCCATTCGCCGGGAAACGGGTTTGGAACCTATAGAATTAGCAAATTTAGCTAAGTCTGGAGATGCCCAAGCTTTAGAATTTTGGCAAAATTACGGGAGCTATCTGGGTATCGGTTTGGCAAGTCTCATTTATATTTTGACGCCGGAAGCTATTATTATCGGCGGTGGAATTAGTGCAGGTGCAGAATTTTTCTTGCCGAAGGTTCGAGAAGAAATTGAGCAACGTGTACTGCCGAGTTCTCGCGAAGATTTACAGTTATTGGTGGCTGAATTGGGCAATCAAGCAGGCATGGTAGGGGCAGCAAAATTAGCTTGGCAGCTTGTTCAATAGTTAAAATTTAAAAAAGCAGCGCATTTTACTGCGCTTTTTTAATATCTAAAACTAGGGTGCCACCTAAGCACTTTAGCTAAAAAAAATAAAATGAATGTGAGGAGTTACTAAACATAGCCTCCGTTCATCCTTCATTGTTCATGCTTCTAACTAATGACTAATGACTAATGACTAATTACTGCTTCATGGCAGAGATTGTCCAGTCGTATTTTTAATGTATTCCTGAATTTCTTGATAAGTTTCCGGGTTGTTTTGGCGGAGGATAATAATATTAGTTGCGCTGTCAGGCAGGCAAAAGCTTAGCCGACCGTTCTGTTCGCAAGCAAAAGAGCTAATTCGACTCATATCGATCGCAAATTCTTTGCGGTCATAATGAATTTTAATCCACGAACCTCTCGAATTGCGATCAATGGTTTTTTTGAGGTAATCGAGAACTTGCTTGTAAGCCTCATAATTGCCTTGGGGATTGAGGATAATCGGCTGACTGCTATTAGGCAGCCAAAAGGTGAGACGCTTGTTATCCAGTTCGCTAGAAAAAGCACTAATAGTGTCAAGGTCAATTATGTATGTACTTTTCTCATAAGTAATTTTGCTCCAATAAGCCACAAAGCCTCCTCAAACCTGTGTTTCCTGGTATTTTAGGATAGTTTGACAACTCCTACCATTTTAGATTTTAGATTGTAGATTTTAGATTGGGCATGACTGATGACTATCTGGGCTGGGAAGTTGCCTAAAGTTGCATTTTTTTGGGAAACTGGTATCACCCTTGAAATCCGTAAAAAGTTAAGTAAAAATATCAAATTTTTACCTTCTGCTTTCTGCCTTCCGCCTTCTGCCTTCTGCCTTCTGCCTTGCGGTACTAGCCCCCCAGCCCTAGTATAGGGGTTGGGGGGTGAGGTCTTTCACTCGTTGAGAATGCTGCCCGATATCTAGTCCGATAAGTGCGACCCCTATCAAATCCTATTGGTCTGTTGGGCGGGTTTTGTAATGTCCATTGTCGGGGCGATTTGAATATTGTCTACTCTGAACCGCCCCTACAGACATCTAATATATCAGAACTAATCGATCGCACATGATATGAGATCAGTTTGCGACAACTTTCCCAGCCACCAAGTCGCGACCCTCATCTTCTAAAACATCCTGCTTTCCCTGGATGCTAGCGGCCTGGATAAACCCTTGAAACAAGGGGTGGGGGGTGCTAGGTCGAGATTGGAATTCGGGGTGAAATTGGCAGGCTATGAAAAAGGGATGGTTGGGAAATTCGATCATTTCTACTAATCGGCCGTCTGGAGATGTACCGGAGACTGCATAACCTGATTCTAAGAAAAGATTGCGGTAGGCGTTGTTAAATTCGTACCGATGGCGGTGCCGCTCGTAAATCACTTCTTTCTGATAAAGTTTGAAAGCTAGCGTGTCTGGGTTGACACGGCACGGATACAAACCCAGTCGCATTGTACCGCCCAAATCGACTACATCTTGCTGTTCTGGCAATAAATTAATTACCGGATTTGATGTATCCGGGTCAAATTCAGCGCTGTTGGCATCCTCTAGTTGTGCGATGTGGCGCGCCCATTCAATCACAGCACACTGCATCCCCAAACACAATCCTAAAAAGGGTATTTTATGGTGTTTGGCATATTCGATCGCCGCTATTTTGCCGTCCACTCCCCGAACCCCAAAACCTCCCGGTACAAGAATGCCGTTGATATCTTTGAGATAATTATCGAGGTTTCCCGATTCTAAATCTTCTGAGTTAATCCAGTGCAAATTTAGGTCGCAGCCGATCGCAATTGCCGCGTGTCGCAAAGCTTCGACTACCGAAAGATAAGCATCGTTCAACCGCACGTATTTGCCAACTAAAGCAATATCAATTTTGTGATTGGGACTGTAAAGCCTGTTGACTAAAGTTTGCCACTGATGCAAATCTGGCTGGCGATGTTCCATTTGTAGTAAATTGAGCGTTTGTTGGGCCAAACCTTCCTGTTCCATCATCAGGGGTACTTCGTAGATACTTTTAGCATCTTGAGATGTGATGACGCATTCTTCCGGGACGTTGCAGAATTCCGACAATTTCTGTTTCATGCCCAAAGACAGGGGGCGATCGCACCGACAGACTAAAATATCTGGTTGAATGCCGATCGACCGCAATTCCTTCACCGAATGCTGAGTCGGTTTAGTTTTCATCTCCCCAGCCGAAGGAATCCAAGGTATCAGCGTCACGTGCATATACACAACATTTTGCCGGCCGACATCCTTGCGAAACTGGCGAATTGCCTCCAAAAATGGCAAAGATTCAATATCTCCCACTGTTCCGCCGATTTCCGTAATCACGATATCGGGATTAGTATTTTTGGCTACTCGGTGAATTCGCTCTTTAATCTCATTAGTGATGTGCGGAATCACCTGCACCGTACTCCCCTGATACTCGCCGCGGCGTTCTTTGTTGATCACCGCTTGATAAATGGAACCCGTGGTGACGCTATTGAGGCGAGACATGGAAGTATCGGTAAAACGCTCGTAGTGCCCCAAATCCAGGTCAGTTTCCGCACCGTCTTCCGTCACGAAAACTTCTCCGTGCTGAAACGGGCTGAGAGTGCCGGGGTCAACGTTAATATAGGGGTCTAGCTTCAAAATCGAGACAGAATAGTCCCGCGACTTCAATAGGCGGCCCAAGGAAGCACCGACAATACCCTTGCCGATGCTGGAAACCACGCCGCCAGTCACAAACACAAATTTGCTCATAGGATTTTCGACTTTAGATGTTTCAATGTCAGGTCAGACTCAAATGTGACATAGGTAATCCATAAGGGCAACCACGGGGGATTGCCCCCTACACCCATTTGACCAAATTATTGACGATTGTTATGTGCTTGCAACCAAGTTGTCAAATCTGACACACTGGCAAAGTCTAATAGCGCCTCTCCTAAACTCTGTAATTGCTGAGCGGATAACTGAGCGATGCGAGTTTGAATCTCCGGCGACAGCACGCCGACACTGTGCTCCAACTGACGAACAATTAATGTCACATTTCCTTGTTTAATGCCTTGTTCGATGCCTTGTTCGATGCCTTGTCTGATTCCTTGTTCTATCCCGATTCTGGTAGCTTTGGTAATTGCCCCGCGCTGGTCTTGAATAAAAATTTCTCGCCTTTCTAAATCTTCCAATTCATCCGGATCGAGATTCGCTTCATTGGCAATTGCAAAAGCTTTGCGGAGTTCCGGTACATTTCCCAACTCTTCCGGCACAGACCTTAAAGTCCGAGCGGTTTTCATGAAATATATCCACTTGTCAGTCAGAGTCTCTAATTCTGCTAAAGTCTTGTCAAATTTGGGCAACTCAACAAATACAAATTCTAATTCATCCGCCAAATACTCGACCCGATTGTTTTTTTCTTTGATACAAAACCGCGAAATCACTGTTTCCAGATGCTCAAACATTTGGAAATCTGTAATCGTCAAGGCAATCACGGGATTTAATAGATTGTAGTTTTCTCCGCTTTTCAATTGCACTGAGTAAGCTTTGGTAGCATTGTATAAAATCCGCTTTTCAAAGGATTCTACATTCAATACCTGCATTTCAATTATCACTGTTTTGCTGCCACCAATTTTAGCTTTAACATCCAAGTAAGTATCTTTGACTCCTTTGATTTTGGGAGCTAAATAAGGGTCAAGAATTTCTAAATCTTCGATAACTGGCTGCGCTTCGTAGAGGATGGCATTTAAGAAGCTAATCAAAATGTCTTTGCTGTCAGCAGAGCCGAATATTTTTTTAAATGCAAAGTCGGTTTTGGGGTTAATAAAATTCATGGCTTTTTCAATTTATTAGAGATTGAGAGGTTGAGGTTAGAGTTATTTAATTATTTAACTATCATACAATCTTCTAGGTTGGGTTCGCCGACGATCGCCCCAACCGACCTCACCCCAATACGGATGGAAGCCCACAGCAGTCTAGACAAAAGTTCCAGTCCCCGATTAGCGCCTGTGGAGTCAATCAAAAATCAGCCCTACGCGCTCAGTCATTTTTCCCAAAAAGCTAACTCAGGAACGTTTTGCAAAGGGTAAAGTCATGGTAAACAAAGCACCTCAAGTCTGCTAAAAAAACAGCTATGAAGTTTGTCTGCGTTCTATCCCCTCAACGGTTGCTTTGTACTGGTATGGCATTGCTCGCTGCGATCCTCTTCGAGGGCTTCGCTAACGAGTGTAGCGCGTGGCTCGCTCCCAATGCAGCGCGAGCAAAAGATCCTGGAAAAAATTATTCGTCTGTGTCGCCGAAAATCATCGCTAGTAACGATGTTAATTGCAATGGCGGACGATCGCCCAAAACTAGCTGTCGAGTCGGCGGTTTGTTCGTCAAAACTCCCAATACTACTCCAGAACAAGTCTTTCCTCTCAAGCAGACTGAAGTTAAAGCCAAAATAGCTGGCAATATCTCCCGCGTCGAAGTTGTTCAGAAGTTTGAAAATCCTTTTCCTGAATCTATAGAAGCTGTTTATGTATTTCCTTTGCCCGACGAAGCGGCGGTGGATGATATGGAAATTAAAATAGGCTCACGAATTATTAAAGCTGATATCAAACGCCGCGAGGAAGCTTTGGAAATTTACGAACAAGCCAGAAAGCAAGGCAGGACTGCTGGTTTGTTGGAACAAGAACGCGACAATATTTTTACTCAGTCTCTCGTTAATATCAAACCAGGAGAAAAAATTGAAGTTACGATTCGCTACACGGAAAGTCTCAAGTTTGCCGGTGGCGATTACGAATTTGTGTTTCCAATGGTGGTTGGGCCGCGTTATATTTCGGGAAATCTGACCCCCCCCTTAGCAAGGGGAGGCTATAGTTCTGCTGCCGATCGCATTAACCCGCCTGTTTTGCCTCCGGGAACGCGATCTGGTCACAATATTGCTGTGTCGGTAGAAATAGATGCCGGAGTTGCGATCGGCGATGTCCGCTCTACTTCCCATCAAATTACAACTGACCGCAGCGGCAATATTGTGCAAGTCCAATTAGCCAATTCAGACACAATTCCCAATAAAGATTTAATTCTGCGCTATCGAGTCGCGGGCGAAAATACTCGGGCAACTATTTTGACTCAATCGGACAAGCGGGGCGGTCATTTTGCTACTTATCTAATTCCGGCATTAAACTACAAAACTAATGAAATTGTACCTAAAGATGTCGTGTTTCTAATGGATACTTCCGGTTCTCAACAGGGCGAACCGCTGGCAAAATCTAAGGAGTTGATGCGCCGCTTCATTCAAGGACTCAATCCCAACGATACTTTTACTATTATTGATTTTGCAAACACTGCTAAAGCGCTTTCAACAACTCCTTTAGCAAATACTCCAGAAAATCGACAAAAAGCAATTAATTATATCGACAAATTGCAGGCTAACGGTGGCAGTGAATTGTTTAACGGCCTTCAAACAGTGATGAATTTTCCGGCGGCGGCAACGGGAAGGCTGCGGAGTATTGTATTAATTACTGACGGTTACATTGGCAATGAAAATGAAGTGCTGGCTCTGGTTCAGCAGAGTCTGAAACCTGGAAATCGACTTTATAGTTTTGGTGTTGGCGGTTCGGTGAATCGGTTTTTGCTCAACCGTTTGGCGGAAGTGGGAAGAGGCACGTCTCAGGTAATTCGTCAAGATGAACCGTCGGCAGAAGCAGCAGAAAAGTTTTTTCGGGAAATTAATAGTCCGGTATTGACTAATATTCAAATTAGTTGGGAAGGAATGGGGGAAAAACCGCAGATTTATCCGATCGCACCTCCAGACTTGTTTGCGAGTGGGCCACTGGTTTTGTTTGGCAAAAAGACCGATCGAACTAACGGCCAACTTCGCATCCGCGGCACTCTTGCGGGCGGCAAAACTTACGAGCAAGTTTTACCTGTTAATTTTGCTCCATCCGGCGGCGGGCGGCAGCGGGAGTCAACATCAGTCGCAGCAACCGCTACGGATTTTGGCAATTCGGGGGTAGCTCAGCTTTGGGGTCGATCGCGAATTAAAGATTTAATGAATCAAATGTTTGGTGGCGAGACTCAATCTCTGGTGGAATCTGTGACTAATACTGCTCTGACTTATCGGTTGCTTTCGGAATACACGGCTTTTGTGGCTGTGAGCGAAGAAGTGCGAGTCGAACCAGATGGATCTCGTCGCCGCGTGCAAGTGCCTGTGGAATTGCCGCAGGGTGTCAGCTATGAAGGTATTTTCGAGTCGGAGGGGGCAGAGCAAACTAGGGGTGGCACTCGCAGCGTTACCTTGACTCCCCGCCCGGCACCGGTGAGTCCAGCTCCTGCTATGCCGCGGCAGCCCGGTTACGGTGAGTCGCAACGCCCGAAGTCTTTGGTCTCTCGCCTCCAAGTAGTTAGCGCCGAAGGGTTGGATGCCGGGGCAATCGCCGCTTTGACTCAATACCTGCAATCGGTTAATCTCCCGGCGGGGGTTAGCGGTGAAACGGTGTGGGAGTTATTGGTACAAGACGGTCGCGTTGCCCGAGTGGCGATAGATACTCAAACCTCGACGCTGCAAGCAACAGACGCCGTAGAAGCTCTCAAGAGGGCCTTGAGTTCCTGGCAACCTCCTGCAGGATTCAAGGGCACGCTGCGCCTGAAGTTGCGAATTACGGTTGAGCCTTAAGGAATGACTTTCTATGTCAAGAAACATTAACTTTTAATTCAAAAATACCGAAAGCGCGATCGCTACCGCGTGGAAGATATAAAATCTTTATTAAGAGATTGCCTTTAAACAGAAAGTGATGTTAATGAAATTTATACCGTTTGAGGCAAACGCTAAAACAGTTTCCTTTCTGAAACAGTTTCCTTTCTGAAACAACCTTAACAGTAAAGATTTCTGGATCGAAACCCCCCAATCATAGAAGGTATGATGCCCTATGGAAGTTAGTGAACTGCTCAACAATTACGAAAAAGGAGAAAGAGACTTTACTGGAGCCGACCTCAGCGGGAAAGACCTCAGCGGAGCAATCTTAATCGGAGTCAACCTTTCGCGAGCTAATCTTTCCGGGGCGAACCTCAGCAGAGCGTTTCTCACCAAAGCAACACTCAAAGATGCACAGATGCAAAGAACAAATCTGACTTTTGCCAAAATGGGCGAAACCCAACTTTCGGGTGCAGATTTGACAAAAGCTAACTTGAGTGGAGCTTTTTTGGTAAAAGCAAAATTGCCCAGAGTAAAGTTAAGCGGCGCAACTTTAACTAGCGCCAACCTGCGGGGTGCTGTGTTGTGGAATGCCAATTTGTGCAGCGCCGACTTGCAATTAGTTAACTTACTGGGCGCGAATTTGACGGGCGCTAATTTTAAGTGGGCAAACCTTTACGGTGCAAGGCTCAATAGTGCAAAACTTTTTGGAGCTCAATTAACCGGAGTCAGTCTGCGGCGAGCGCAGTTGACAGGGGTAAATCTCTGCGGTGTAGATTTGAGCGGCGTTAACGTGAGCGAAGCTAAACTCATGGGAGCTAATTTGGAAGGCTCGAATTTGGCGGGGGCGAATTTCAGCGCGGCCCAGTTGCGTGGGGTGAAGTTGGCGGGTGCAAACTTAACCGGGGCTAAGTTGAGGGGAAGTTGTTTGAGAGGGGCAAATCTGAATTGGGCAAAGTTGTGTCAAGCAGATTTGATGGCGGCAGATTTGAGCGAGGCGACGTTAATAGGAGCTAATTTAGATAATGCTTTGTTGACGGGAGCTATTTTGCCAGAATCTACTAGGCGCTATTTTTCCTTAGCTGGGGCTGGCAAAGTCAATTCTTGGGAAGTTAATGAGATTAACGGTTGATTGTTGACTGTTGACTGTTGACTGTTGACTGTTGACCGAAAGCATCCAGGATACAAGCCCCCGGATTCATCTGTGGAGAAAGAAAAAACCTGTATCCGATAAAGGAGCCCCCGAATTTATCTCGTGCAAGTCAATGCTTAAATCTAAAATCTAAAATCTAAAATCTAAAATCGATTGACTGTTCACTGATGACTATGACAATTAATTTTGGGGTGGTGCTGGTAACTGCGGCATCGGAGGTGGAGGCGGAGAATCTGGCAAAATCTCTAGTTGAAAACAAGCTGGCTGCTTGTGTGAGTTTGTCACCAATTCGCTCGATTTATAGTTGGCAAGGCGAGATTCATTCCGAGTCAAAGTGGCAGTTGGTGATTAAAACTGATTTGGCTAAATTTGAGGCTTTAAAAACAAAAGTTCAGGAACTCCATTCCTATGAAGTTCCCGAAATTATTGCTATTCCTATTATCGCTGGCAGCGATGCTTATCTCAATTGGCTGGGACAATCTTTAAGTTTGTAGTCAAGATTTTTGTCCTAAATTATCCAATGAAGAGGGACGGAATTCTCTACTAAAAATGGTCAGAAACCTAGGAATTATGACTGGTAGGGCCGATGACGCCGATTTTGTGGCGAAAACTTAGTTCGCCGCCGAACCAGCCTGTAATGCCCAGCAAGGTTGCCACGACGATCGATATAGCTAAACCTGTGTATACGATCGGCTCAGCCGGATTTCCTTGTCGCAACAGCAAGTTAATCAGGGTAAGTACCATAACCGCCACATTGCCGCCCATGTGCAACCAACCGGCACTGCGATCGCGCACTCTTTTAACTTTGAAAAAATCTAAAAAGCCCGTGATTGCTGCCAAAATCCCCGCAGCAAAACCGACACCCATCAGCCAAACCGAAGCTCTGGCCCAAAACGGATCGCTTGTGAGCCAATAACCGATGTCCGTGCCCGCGGCTCCTACTAAAAAGGCTACCGGAAAGATGACGATGATGGGGTGGATGGGATGGCCTGCAACTGAAAGCGTACTCGTAATGCCGGCGTCGCGATACTCTCTGTCGTCACTTTCTAGAATCGGCGGAATATTGGGATAAGGGGTACTATTTCTTTGATTTGTTTCCATGATTTCTAGCGATAAATTTTGTACAACAAAGCCGTTTTTATTGGATTGAACTTAATCCCAAATCCGTTCGCCATTTTCGTCAACGCGGGCCTGCCGAATTACGTCAGAAATTTCGTCGGCGTCTTTGACGTGGTGCAAAGCTTTCTTTTCCCCATCGGGTTCTTCGACGATCACATAAGTTGGAACTGTAACAACATCTCCCACGATGTCGGGTACGTGGTCTACCGCCAGTTGCTGTGCTTTTTCTTCAATGGTTTGCGGTTCGTCGGAAATACGATCGCCCGGATTGACCGTGCGCTCCATATCTTTGCCTGGTTTGTCGATACTCATAAAAACCTCTCTGGTATTTCTAATTTTTTGCTGACTCTAATTCCTACTATTGAACGAAAAATATCCCTGCACAAACATCTCCCGACGGGTGGAAGTTTCAGTTAGGGCGATCGCAGGCAGCCTCTTCCTGTAGGTAGAGGTTTTTCGATTTGTTCGGAAAAAACTAAGCTAAAATCTAAGCATGATATTTTCCTTCCCTTTGAGTTGCCCATGAAAAGTTACGATTGGATTGTTGTCGGCGGCGGCATTACTGGTGTGGCACTGAGTTACGAACTGGCAAAAAAAGGTTTTGCTGTGCTGCTTTTGGAACGAGATGCTACCATGCAAAATGCTACTCGTTTTAGTTATGGCGGCTTGGCTTATTGGTCGGGAACGACTGATTTAACTCGGCAATTGTGTCGGGAAGGTATCGAACGCCACCGCCATTTATCTGCCCAATTAGAAGCTGATACTGAGTTTCGCGAGTTAGATTTGTTGCTGACAATTGATGCGGGCAATGATACCGAAAAAGTGGCGTCTAATTACGCGCATTTTGCGATTGTTCCGCAGCTTTTGAGCGTTGCAGAAGCTGGCGAGTTGGAACCTTTGCTGAATAAAAGTGCGATCGCCGGAGCTCTGACGGTGCGTCACGGTCACATTTCGCCGACTGCCACAAATAAAGCTTATTGTCAAGGGTTTCTGCGGTTGGGAGGAACTATAGAATTTGCTGAAGTAATTGGGTTTATAGAAGAGGGCAATCGGATTTCGGGAGTCAAAACGGCACAGGAAAGTTATACCTGCCAAAATACGGTTATTTGTGCTGGAGGTGGGAGTCGGAGTTTGCTGAAAGCTGCGGGTGTTTCTGTGGGAGTTTATTTTACTCGCACGGAGATTTTGGAAACTGCACCTGTGGATTTGAAACTCAGGACTTTGGTGATGCCTGCGGTATTAAAACGTTTTGAATTGGAAGCTAAATCTAGTAAAAATGAGGTGGATTTTCTTTGGGATGAACCTGGTAAAGAGTTACAGCCACCGATTTTAGATTCGGGTGCAATTCAATTTAATGATGGGAGTTTGCGGATCGGGCAATTGTCGCGCACTTTGAGCGATTTGAATGCTAAAGTCGATCGCGAAACCAGCGAAACGGCAATTCGTGCAGGAATCAGCAAGGTTTTGCCTGATTTGGCAGGTTTACCGGCAAGTTGGCACGAGTGTAGTGTGGCATTCAGCGCGGATAATTTGCCTGTAGTGGGGCCGATCGCCGATCGCCCTGGATTGCACGTTTTTTCTGGTCTCAGCAATCCTTTGACTATTGTACCTGCTTTGGCTGAGCGATTTGCGAAGGCGGCGGGGGGAGAAGAAGATAGGGCGATCGCACTTTTGTCTCCCCATCGATTTATGGCAGAAGGAAGTTCGGCAACGCATTCTGTAACGGATGTCAGGAAGAAGGAAGAAGGAAGAAGGAAGAAGGATAGATGACTAATCACTAATGACTAATCACTAATGACTAAAAAAGGCAGCGCGACAATAAATGTAGTACCTTTGTCGATCGCACTTTCCACACTTATTGTACCGCCGTGCAGGTCAACGATGTGTTTGACAATGCAGAGTCCCAAACCCGATCCTTTAATCTTGCCTACATTAGCACCCCGTTCAAACTGCTGAAATAGTTTTCCTTGATATTCCGGTGTCATCCCAATTCCTTCATCTCGAACGCACAAAATTATTTGTTGGTTTTCGCAGCTTAAGTCTAAACTGACCTTCCCACCGTTGGGAGAATATTTAATAGCGTTTGAAAGCAAATTAGTCAGAAGGTGGTGCAGTAGTTTGGCATCGAGATTGGCGTGCAGCGGATTTGTGTGACTGCGGAAATGTAGTAGGTGTTTGTCGGTGACGATAGGTTGCAGTTCTTCTAAAATAGAATTGCATAAATCCGTCGCATTGATCGGATTTAAGTTTAAGGAAATTTTCCCGGATTCTGCTTTGCTAAGCATTAAAATATCTTCCAGCAGCCCACTCATATTACTGACGGCTTTTTTAATTCGGTCAACATTTTTATTGCTAGTTCCGGGGTTTCTCTGCAAGTCGCTATCTTCTAACATTTCAGCCGATAACTGTATGGTAGTTAAAGGAGTGTTTAAATCGTGGTAAGCCATTGAAATAAAGCGCGATCTATTTTCGCTTTTTTCTGCTGCCAACGCCATTAATTTTTTCAACCTGACTGCTTCTTGATGTTTGCTCAATGCTATCTTGATAGTGGCGTGCATTTCTCTTTCTTTAAAAGGTTTGAGTAGGTAGCCGTAAGAACCAGTATTTTCGGCTCGCTGCAAAGTTTCGTCGTCAGCATAGGCAGTTGTATAGATAATTGGTATATCTAATTCTTGATTAATTATTTCTGCTGTTTCTATGCCGTCAATGTCGCCTTTGATAACTATATCCATTAAAATTAAATCAGGTCTTAGTTCGTGGGCGCGCTGGATTGCATCCGCTCCTGAAGAAACTATATCGGCGATTTGATATCCCAATTTCTCTAGTTTTGGGGATAAATTTTTAGCAATTAACAGTTCGTCTTCGACAATCAAAATCTTAATTAGTTTTTCCTCAAAACTCATATTGTTACAATCTTTGAAAGTAGTTTAATTCGTTAAATTTTAAGTGAAAGGATGTACCAAATTCTCGGGATATTTCGATAGTTCCTTCTAACTGCTCGGTTAAAGTGCAGACAACTTGAAACCCCATCGAGTGAGTTTTCCGAAAATCTAACTTTTGAGGAAAGCCAATGCCGTTGTCCTTAACTAAGAGGTTGATTTCTCGATCGCCCGTTTGATAACATTCTACACTAACTGTACCAGTTGTGCCATCAGGAAAAGCGTGTTTCAGCGTATTTGAAACCAATTCATTGGCAATTAAACCGCAGGGAGTAGCGGTTTCAAGATTTAGGGAAATTGGCTCAGCTAATACCTGCAACTGAATTTGGTTGTTGCTAATATTGTAAGAGTGAAACAAATTACTTACCAAATCTTCGAGATATTCACCAAAATTAATTTGCGCTAAATTAGTCGAACGGTACAGTTTTTCGTGAATCAGAGCCATAGAATAAAGGCGATTCTGACTTTCTTCAAACATTTTGCTTACTTGCGGATCTGCAACTGTATTCGATTGCAATTCTAACAGGCTAGCAACTACGCAGAGGTTGTTTTTGACGCGGTGGTGAATTTCTTTGAGCAAAATTTCTTTTTCTCTGAGGGAGTTTTTCAAATTTGCTTCCGCTTGTTTGCGATCGCTCAGTTCAGCTTGCAGTTGCTGGTAAAGTAGAGATTGCTGAATGGCGATCGCCAATTGATTCACCAACTGCTGAAATAAATTGATTTCCCATTCTTTCCAATCACGAGGTCGATCGCATTGATGGGCAATCAGCAATCCCCAAAGTTTGCTGTGCTGAATAATCGGCACTACTAACTTTGCCTTAACTTGAATTTGTTTCATAAACTCCATCACACAAGGTGTAATGCTGGGAGAATCCAGTTCGGAAATTGCAGAAATTCGCCCTTGCAAATAAAGCTGATAACTGTCAGGGGGAAAAACCTCTTCGCCAAAACATCTATCTATGAGTTGGCTGCATCCTTCTGCCACGGCTTCAGCAATGACTCGCCCGCCGCTTTTGGGTAAAAGTTGATAAACCAAAACTCGATCGGCTAATAATACTTGCTGGAGTTCGGCAACCGTGGTGTTAAGAATTTCCTCTAATTGCAAAGACTGGCGGACACGACGGGCGATCGCCTCCACAAGCCGTTCTTGCTCGAACTGCTGCCCTCTAGCGAGTTCGGCGTATTTAGAATTGCTAATATCAGCGGCATAACCAATAATTTCGATCGGAATGCCCATGCTGTCAACCAATAATTTTAGTTCCGTCCTTAGCCAGCGGTAACTTCCGTCTTGGTGTAGAAAACGATACTCGCAAATGCAATTTCTTTCCTCGGACAAATCCAAAAAATTTACTAGAAATTGTGGCCTATCTTCAGGGTGAATCCGGCTCGACCAAAATTTACAATCTGCTAACAATTCTTGGGGATAGTAGCCAACGATTGTCTGAACGTTGTCGCTGATGTAAGTAGTACAAAAGTCCCCCGTCGGTGCGGCGGTAAAAATTACCGCCGGATTAGAACCCAGCAAAAATTGCAGGCGTTCTTTTAACTGCTGAAATTCCATTTCTGCTCGCTTACGATAACTGATATCTTCGATCGCCCCCATACTGTAGAGAGGAATGCCCTCGCGATCGCGGATCAGCGTCACCGTTAAGTTTGCCCACATCAGCTCGCCATTCTTCTTAATCAAGCGTTTTTCCCTTTGGAAGCGAGAAATCTTGCCGCAGATCAACTGCTTGACTTCCTCTACATCTGCGTGTACATCTTCTGGATGCGTGAGTTCACTAAAAGTCATGCTAGCCAACTCCGAATCGCTGTAGCCCAACATCTGGCGGTGAGCTTCATTAACTTTGATCGTGCGGTAGTCGCGCACGGTTGCCAAACCAAGCGCGATCGGAGCATCGTCAAATAAGTTGCGAAACTTTTCCTCACTCTTTTGCAATGCAGCTTCTGCGTGTTTGCGAGCGGTAATGTCTCGGGCTACCCACATCACCCGATCACAATCCAGTGGCGAAATACTGGCATCAAACCAAAATAATTTGCAGCCAATTTCCATGCTGTATTCAACTCTGTGGGTTTCCCCAGATGCTAATGTTTGGCGAATGTGGGCGAGGGCAAAATTAGCTTCCGCTTCTGGGAAGATTTCGGCGAGGGTTTTGCCCAGCACTTCCGGAGCAGGTTTGTACAGCAGTTCGGGAGCCGTGGGGGCGATTTTGAGGTAGCGACCGCTTGCATCGAAAACCAGCACGATATCCGTCATGGCGTTAAACAGCGCCAGCAGTTCGGCTTCGGAGTTTTGAAGTTTTTCTTCGGTCAATTTGCGATCGGTAATGTCGGTGTCAGTGCCAGTCAGGCGTAATGCCTTGCCAGAAGGCGATCGGATCGCGCTGCCGCGGGCAAGTATCCAGCAGGTGCTGCCGTCTTTACGCACCATCCGGTGTTCTACTTCATAAATTTCTGTCACACCCTCTAGATAAGCATTTACTGCTTCGGCGACGGCAACTTGATCGTCGGGATGAACGTGAGACGCCCAATTTTCCATGCGGTTAGGAATCTCTGCGTCCTGATAGCCCAACAAAGCTTTCAAAGACGGAGCAATGTAGATTTCGTCGGTTTCCAAATTCCAGTCCCAAACCCCCACTTTGCCGGCCGATACTGCCATTTCATACCATTGTGTCCGCTGCTGCACTCTCCGTTCTAACTCTGTATTGAGCTGCTGCAAAGCGATTTCTGCTTGTTTGCGATCAGTGACATCCCGGCCTGCTGCTTGATACTCGACGATTTGTCCGCTCTCGTTGAATATAGCCCGATCGATCCACTGCTGCCAGCGAATTTCCCCGCTCGGCAAAATTACTCGATGTTCGCAGGTAAAAATAGGGTTTTCGGGAGACACAGAAGTATATTGCTGTTGAAAAATTTCTCGGTCTCCTTCTGGCAGCAGCGACATGAAGCATTTGCCGAGTAAGTCGAACTGCTGCAGGCCGAAATAACGGCAGTAAGCTTGATTGACAAAAGTTATTTTACCGTTGGGGAGGTAGCGGCAAATCAGTTCGGTTTGGTCTTCCACAATCGCCAGGTAGCGCGCCTCGCTCTGCCGCATGGCATTTTCGGCATTTTGGCGATCGCTGACTTTTTCTAGTTCACAATTACCCTCTAACAGTTCGCATTGTTCCTGGAGTTTTGCCACTTCTTGATGCAGTGCCTCTATCCAGCTATACATTGCTGGGCGAATACTTTTTTCACTGATTAAACCTACGAGCTGGCCCCGTTCATCTACAATTGGCAAGCAATCGATCGAGTATTGACAAAATAGCTTGAATGCGGTAGTAATATCTGTAAATTCTGATTCTTGTAAGACAATTAAATTCCGCGTCATTGCCTCGGCAACTTTCATGCCTTGCCATCCGTATTCGGCCGCGGCTAAGTTCAGCACATCTTCCGGGCTTAGCAGTCCGACTAGCTGATTTTCATCGACAACTAAGACGCAACTAATCGATGCTTTTAAAGTTTCGTTTGAGTCGGGAAGTGCAGGGGCATTAGGCAGTGGGCAAGGGTCGATCGCCCGACGCATCAGGGCGATCGCCTCTGGGAGCGAAGTTGAGGGATCAACCGTCACAGGGTGGCGATCGACAGCTTCGTCGGGCGATCGTAAATTGGCCGACAAATTAGCAAGTTCCATTAGTCTTGGTCAAAAAGTATTGCTAATTAACTTTAGCAACACTTTTCGTCATCAGCCAGATGACTGAGGAATGATGAGCTGCCTTATTTTATGCCAAGGAGAATATAAGTTTTCATTCCCCCTTTGCCCTTAACTTCAATAGTTCCCCGCTCCTGAAATACATATTTGTGTTCCAATAACTTATAAGTAGTTTCGCTGACTTGAATCCGCCAAGGCAAACCGTGAGATTCCATGCGAGAAGCAATATTTACTGTGTCGCCCCACAAATCGTAAATAAACTTTTTTATGCCAATTACTCCGGCAACAACCGGGCCGCTATGAATCCCGATGCGGATGCTAAAATATTTATTATGGCTAGCATTAAATCGGGCTATTTCTGCTTGCATATCTAGGGCCATTTGGGCGATCGCCTCTGCGTGGTCTGCCCTGGGTTCAGGGAGCCCTCCCACCGCCATGTATGCGTCGCCGATGGTCTTGATTTTCTCTAGGCCGTGCTGTTCGCACAAAAGGTCAAATCCTGAGAAAATCTTATTTAGGATCTCCACAAGGTCGATCGGATTCATGACGGCCGACAAAGTAGTAAACCCCACAATGTCTGCGAACAAAACAGTCACTTCAGGAAAGTATTCGGCAATAGTAGTTTCGTTTTGCTTGAGGCGTTCTGCTATTGCCTTGGGCAAGATATTTAACAGCAGCTTTTCTGATTTTTCTTGTTCTTCCCGCAGGGCATCTTCTGCTTGCTTGCGTTCCGTAATGTCGTGGTAACTCCAGACTCTCCCGATAATTGTATCTCCCAGCCGCTGCGGTTGCGAATAGCGTTCAAAAAACCTGCCGTCTTGAAATTCCAACAAGTCGTAACTTTCGGCTTCTGGCTGATCGTAAAGCGATTCTATTCTCTCTTGGAATGCTTGGGGCTCTTTGAGTTGGTTCAGGACAAAGGCGATCGTTGTGGCGTCGTCTCGCAGTGCCATCACTTCATCGGGTATGCCCCACATTTCCACAAATTGTCGATTGAAAGTGACAATTTTTCCACTCCTGTCAATCGCTAAAATACCGTCCGCAGTAGAATCAAAAGTTGCTAGCAGTAGGGACACAGATTTTGCTAGAGCGTCTTCGGCCATTTTTCGAGCAGTAATATCTCGCAAAATAGCGCGAATTGCTACTAGGGAACCTGCCGCAAATTTACAGCTTATGCTACCTTCTAGCAAAATCTTTTCACGATGTTTAGTGACAAATATTAGTTCAATCGAATCTGGATATAATGTATTTTCATTAACTGTTTTTTGAGTGATAGCTTGATATAATATATCCAGATATTCGGGGGAACTGTTCGGATGAATGATATCAAAAACAGTCATTTGATCAATTTCTGCTTCGCTGTAGCCCAGAGTTTCTCGCCAAGCCCGATTTACATACAAAAAATGACCGTCCTCTCCAATACTTTGAATCAAATCAGTAGCATTTTCAAATAAGTCTCGCAGTTGTTCTTCGCTTTCCCGCAAAGCTATTTCCGCTTGCTTACGCTTAATAAATTGACCTAGTTGGGAGCCGATAGTTGCCATTATCTGGAGCAATTCTTCATCAAAACACTGCACTTCGCGGCTGAATAAAATCATCACCCCCAACACAGACTTTGCAGAATTTTCAGGGTCATAGTCGCCCCAAATTGGGAAACCAAAAGCTCCGTGTAGTCCTTCTTCAGCAGCGATTTCGCGGCGCATACAACTGTCGCTTTTTGTGACATCGGCAATCCACTGAGAGGAACCGCTGGCCCAAACAAAACCGGGTAATCCTTCGCCAAACGCACAAGTCATTTGTTCGGTAAATTCGGCAAACTTGGGGATAGAAACTGAGCGTTTTGTCCAACTGGCGACGCACCGAAGCAAATTGGGATCGGAAACCGCAGTTATTCTCTTAGTTTCTGACAGCAGTTTTTCCCCAGATTCGGGCATCCAAAGTTCGGCCGTATCCCATCCCAAGCTGTCGCAAATTACGGGGAGAATTGCTGCTATAGCTTTTTTGATGGTTTCGGATGCCGACAGGATGCGAGTGGCGACGTACTGAGTTATTTGTCGCTGGCGGGCGCGCTGTCTATCTGTGACATCGCGGCCGATGTACACGAAATCTTGAAGGGCGGGTAAAGAGCCAGAAATACCTTTAATGTCAGTCGAAATCGCCGTACAGGAAAACGAAACTGTTAGCTTTTCTCCGGTTTTTGCCGTGCAAATTACTTCCGCGTGAGTTGGCGATTGTTGAGGCTCATCTTGGCTAACTGCTTGCAAAGAGGAGCCAAAAGCAGCAAGAGCGTCTATTTGCTGACCTACTAATTCTGATTCACTGTAACCGAACAAATCTTGAGCAGCTTGATTGACTTTTTTAATTTTTCCCGATGCTGTTGTTACCAACAAAACTTCGGCCATTGAACTAATAATTTTTTCAACATAATTATTAGTAGCCGCTAAGGTACTCAATAAAATATCCATTTCATTGGTAGCTTGGACGAGAGTTTGTTCTAAAGCCATCCTGTCGCTTACGTCTTGAAAAAATATAATTAATCTATGATGATTTTCCTCATTGGTGAACTCGACAATATACATATCAAAATAAAGCCGCGAACCATTCTCCAATAGTCGCGTGATCGCTTTTAATTCAAAATTTGGCAACCGTTTTTCAAAAATATCGATTAAAATTTCTTCAGTTCCCACTAATTCTGGAAAGGGAATGCGAACATCGTTGCCGGCGACTACTTCTTCGGGACAGTCTGCAAACCGCTGCACTTGCAGAGAGATTTCTTGGATTAAAAAGTTTTTATCCAGTGCTAGGTACTCCAAGTGGTGTGGAACTAACAGTTTTTTTAACAAGGTTTTCATGTGAGATTTTTAGTGTTGAATGCGCCCTCTGGATCTAATTATCGAAAGTGAATCTATTTATCTCTGTTTCTCAAAGGGAATTCTGACTAAAAAGGTAGTGCCTAACCCTATCTTGCTGGAAAATTCGATTTGACCTCCGTGCAAATCTACACACTGCTTGACTATCGATAAACCCAGTCCTGTACCCGGTATTTTTCCGACATTTTTGGCTCGATAATAAGATTCAAAGAGTTGTTCTTGGTCTTCTAGAGGAATGCCAATGCCTGCATCTTTAATTTTAAATTTAGCTTCTTCATTATTCTGACAATTTAATTCAAAATAAATATGGCTGTCGAGGGGCGAATATTTGACCGCATTTGACAGCAAATTTGTCAAGATGTGCCGCAACAATTTGGGATCTAGTGCGGGCAACTGTTGCGTTTCCTGCGAGTCGATATCATTTTGTGTCGCGGGCGTAACTAATTCTTGATAAATAAAATTAATTGTATGATTTTTTCCATAACTAATTTTAATTGATTCTACTAACTCGCTGCAAAATTTTTTTAAGTTGACTGGTGCGGGATAGAATTCGAGTTTTCCTGCTTCGGCGCTGCTGAGCAACCGCACGTCATCTAATAGCTGAACCATTTGTTGAGATGCTGATTTAACGTGTTGCAGGTATTGTTGTTTTTCCGCGTGGGTGAGGTCGTCGCCGTAGTCTTGGAGAATTTTAGTAGCAAACAATACTGTACTTAAAGGATTGCCGAATTCGTGAGCAATCATCGAGAAAAAACGAGATTTTACCTGTCTGAGTTCTTGCTCTTTTGCCAAAGACCGGCGAATTTCTATTTCTTGTTGTTTGCGTTCTGTGATGTCCCTACCTATATAAATGAAATCGTAAAGTCCCTCTAATTCTGTCTGAATTGCCGAACAGGAAAATTCTACCCAAATTTCTTCTCCTGCTTTAGTAGTGCAGACTATTTCTAGTTCTCTACGCAGCTCTTTTTGAGACAAAATATAGCTATGGCGAGCTTGGTAAATTAATTTTTCTTCTGCTAGTATTAAAGACAGGGGTTTGCCAATGAATTCTGCTTCGCTATACCCAAATAACCATTGTGCCGATTGATTGATTGTTTTGATAGTTCCTAATGTAGTTGTCACCAACAAAGCATCGCCCATCGAACGAATAACTTTATCTATATAATCTTTAGAAGCGGCTAAGGCACTAACCAAAAGATTAGCTTCATTCGCCCTCTGAATCAACGATTGCTTCATTACCATCTTTTCGGTGGTATCTTCAATCAAAATTAGCAATTTAC
Organism: Microcoleus sp. w1-18aA5; assembly: GCF_036701705.1. Classification (NCBI taxonomy): domain Bacteria; kingdom Bacillati; phylum Cyanobacteriota; class Cyanophyceae; order Oscillatoriales; family Microcoleaceae; genus Microcoleus; species Microcoleus sp. w1-18aA5. Next base: position 45,496 of record NZ_JAUPTE010000038.1, read on the forward strand.
TTGGCAAATCTTCTTGTTCCTCTTCATATTTGATAGCCAACATATCAAAGTATAAAGGGCGGTTCTGGTCGGCAAACCGAGCGATACCTTTGACTTCAAAACCGGGCAGCCGTCCCATAATGATAGACATGAGGATATTTTCAATGCCAATCAGTTCGGGAAAACTCAGGCGAGCATCTGCACCGGGTATCGCGTCGCCCGGAGTATCGGCATAATGCTGCACTTCGGCGGAGGTTTCCTGAATGATGAAATGGTGATTTACTAGAAAATACTGTGTTTGTCGCGGGCCCAACAGCTTTCTTAACAGGGGGTTCATACTTGTTCTACCATTGTGTAAGCTAGTTTGTAGAAAATTTCGTCAACGTCTTTGCCTGTTTTAGCAGATGTTGTGCAAACTGCTATTACTTTGTCTTGACCTATCGAATGGGACATTTCCACTAGCAGCGCCAATTTTTCCTCGTCAACCAAGTCTACTTTGTTCAAAGCGACGATAATTGACCCTTTAGGGTTGACCGAAGAATAAAGCTGAATGTGTTCGGAGATTCGCTCAACGGTTTCGGAGCGGCTGACATCGGCAACTATTAAAACGCCGCTAGCTCCCTGTAAGTAAGTCGGTGCTATTCCTTTGAATTTTGTATGTCCTTCTAAGTCCCAAATCAGCAACTTTGCAGTCACGTTTTCCCGCTGTTTTACCCCTTCTAATTCTACGATTTTGCTAGAAATTTTTACTCCCACAGTGGAGAGGTATTGGTCGCTGAATTGCCGATCGACAAAACGGCGGATTAGGCTAGTTTTACCCACGCCAAAATCGCCGATCATACACATTTTTTTAGATATAGTAACTGACATAATTATTTACTGTTTATGGTCTTAGTTATTGGTTCAAATACCACGCATCTGCTTAAAAGTCGTGGTTGATTGGGTTCCACGTCGGCAGGAGGATGGGGGATGCCAACCGTTTGGAGACGCTTCGGGTCAGCACCTTGCCGCACCAAAACATCTCGCACTGCTGTGGCACGCCTGATGGACAACTGTTGATTTGTAGCAATTTCCCCAGTTCGATCGCTGTGCCCAATTATCTTAATCTGTTTTTGAGGATATTGATCCATGAAATTTTTGACACTGGCGATCATTTCTTCGTATGTTGAGTCTAATGTTGCCGTTCCTTGCTGGAAGTAGATGCGGGTTGTAATTTTCAGCGGCTCTAATTTAACTGTGCTAATCACCGATTGAACACCGGGAATTTGCTTCAGGGACTGAGCTATTTTCTGTCCGTCTGCACCCTCTCTAACTGTCCCCTCGACAGTCACTTTACGATCGCTATACCGCGTCGAAATAGAAACGCCTTCTTTCTGATTCAAAACAGCGGTAATCCGCTGCACCTCAGCCGCCGTCAAAACTGGATCAGGGGGAACATCTACAGCTATAATTTTATTATCTAATTGCAATTTCGGTGCAGTTGATGCGGCTATTTTTGCAGCTTGTTCCCGCAATTCTTGATTGGGCAACTTTCCGGTTAACTTTAATGTTTTGCCATCAACTGCAACATCTAAGCGGTAAACTGCTAATTCGGGAGTTGATGCTAAAGCTGCGATGGCATTGGCTTCGAGGCGGCGCTCAACGCTGCTGCGGTACTGATAAATTCCCCAAGGTACTAAGATTAAGCTCAAGGCGGCTAAACTGATAGCAGCTAGGGCGATCGGGGGTTTTGTTGATTTTTCCGTTTGTAGCGGATCGAATAAAGTTTTTATACACGGGTGCAGCGACTCCGGTATAGTACCGGGGTCGCCGTTAAACTCGTGAATTACTTCAGCATAATTAAGAATGAGATTACTAACGGTTTGTCGTATTTTTTGGATGAACAAGTTTGGCGGTTCTCCTTTAATCACGACGGCCATGTAGCAATATCCCGCTACTTCGAGGATAATTTTTGAGTCGCCGTATTCAATTTGATTTAGTTCGGAAGATTCCCCCGGCTGCACGATACACTCGTTAACAAAGCTGCGAATAGCTGTGAGCATTCCTGCTACCATTTCGGATTCTAACTGGTAGCTTTCTGTGTTTTGAACTTCGGAAATTATCAAGCCTGATGCTTTGTGAATTAAGAAGGCTGCTTGGACGGTAAAGGGTACTGATTCTTTGAGGATTAATTCAGCTTCGGAGACTCCTTGTACTTTGGAGCGAATTTTTCTCTGGAATCCTTCGACGCTGATGGCATTTGACACTTTTTCATTGATTGTCTTGATAGCTTCTGCCATGTATCGGGAAATTGTACTGCCAATTACGGGATAGAGGGCATCCACCATAGAGTCGCGTTCGAGTTTTATTTGGGCTGTAATCGCTTTGCCCATTTCCGGGGCGAGGGCTTGGGCGATCGACTCTTGGTCAAGGCGAATTTGCTCTTTAATTGCCATACCGATTTCTGGGGCGATCGCCTTAGCAATATCCGCTGGGGAATTCACTATTTGTTGAGCAAGCGCGTCGGGAAGGAGCTCAGCTATTGCCGCACTCATTGCTGACTTGTTTTCCTGAGTTTTTGCCCTAATCACTTCGTCAATAATTGGCCCGATCGCCTTAACAACTTCTTCTCTCGAATCAGCAATTTTGCGGCTGAGAATTTCTGCGATCCAAGGCAACATCAACTCAATCAACTCTTGGGGCTCGTAGATTTGGTGCTCCAATTTCCCTAATTTATCGTCGATTGTTGCCATCAGGTGGCGCACCCCCGGCAAATCGTTTTCTGCCAGCAGATTTTTGACTTGCTCGATATCCGAGATTTTTGAGCCGAAAATCAGATTTTGCAGCGTTTCCATGGCGCTGTCGGCTTGATTTAAGTCCTGTTTAATTTGGTCTAATATTTCTGTCGGCTGTTCTAGTAAGTTTGGGATTTCTAGAGCCGAAGCCATCGCAGCATCTAAATATCCAGTTTCTAGTGGATTGGAGACTGTGGAAACTATGGGATTATCGGGAATTTCCGAGGATTTTGACTCAGTTTCGGAAGCGGAAACATCCTGTAAATGCCGATCGAACCCGTGGGATTTTTCACCCTGTACTTCCTGTAAATAATCTTTCGTTGTCAAGTTAGACAATTCTGCGACAGGCTGTGATTCCTCCTCCAAATCCGGCTGGGCGATCGCGGAAACATCTATAGTTTTAGCTGAGGAATAGTCTTTTTCCAGTTCTGAAGTGTTGAGTTTGTGAGTAGCGAATAGCAAACTTTTGAACTCGTCTGCAACAGACGGGGCATCGCTAGACTCGGGTTGGCTAGATCCAGTTTCGGGTACACTCGCTGCAACTTCCTCTGGCGCTTGCTCAGAAATACCTAACAAATCCATCAACCCGCCGAGGGCCCCAGCTTGATTATTTTCGTCACTGCTGTCATCTTCGGGATCTGCATTTTGCTGCTTGGAAGCCGCAAAGATTTTGAGATCTACTAACAGATTCAGCAAGGGTTCTAGCTGGGTTGCTGCATCAGCAGCAGACTCGTCAGGTTGAGAAACAAAACCCTCTAACTCATTTTCGTCAGCCGGATTTTCTTTCGGTAAAGCCATGCGTTATTATCCGTGATGGTGGCGCTCCGGCAACAGAAATTCGTTATTTAACTTATTATCCGCAACGCCTTTAAGTTCGGGCACAAATTCTGTTCCTTTGAGCCTCATACCGAGTTCAAACAGAATTTCTGCCATGTCGTCTCTGGAAACTTTAACATCTCTGAGCATAGAAAAGCGACGATCGAGCTCTTCAAAAACCTGTGTTTTCAAAGTGCGGGTTTCTTCAGATAGTCGCTCTCTGGTTTGGGAGAGTTCGTCGCGAAGCGAACTGGTTTGATTGTCTATAGCCTCGTCGAGGGCTTCCATGCTGCTGGAAAATTTGCGGTTAACGCGATCGACTTGCTGACGGATGTCTGCGCTTTCTTCTTGGGTGTTTGATGTGAGCGATTTAACTTTTTTTTCTAACGAATCAACTGCAGCCCTCATTTCTCCTGAAAGAACTGTTTTTACTTGTTCGATGCGAGTTTGCATATCTTGCTGCATCATCGACAAGTCGGAATCTATTTTATCGAAGCGATTGTCGTATTCTCTAAGCTGCGATCCAAAAATTATATCCCGGATCTGGTCGATATTTCCCAGCCGTTCGCGCATTTCTTCTTTAGTTATTTCGGCCATAATACCTGGAATCTCCGGAAATTGTGAGTTTAAGAACTGTGCTAGTGATTTACTACCGTTGTTGGTGGCACTAGCTTTTTTGAGTGGGGGGGGCTTTGATTTTTTGAACTCTCACCCCTGCGTCGGGGATGGGATTTTTTAGAGTCTTGACTCTAAATATCCTGAGATTCAAATTTTTGAGCCTGGTCTTGTCACCAAAAATGGCGGTTGGCTATCCTTGGCTTGCAGCAAGCTCCTAGAAGCGTAGATTTTGCTGCTATACAGCACAGCGGGGTAGGTTTTAATGTCTTGTACTGACATCCTCAATGATATCGCATCTTGACAGTGCCTCATACCACAGCGCTTGAGTCCCGGCAAAAAGCGGGCGGGCTTGCTCCACGTCCCATTATATATAATATATAACTCAAAAGCTGCACAGATCGCTCGCCGATCGACTCCGAGGGATGTTGCCTTTGAGCAGAAAGCACTTATACAGCCGAACTCGGCCCATCTCTCCCCCTCGAAGCCTCTTCTCCTGCGATCGCCCTATAAAAATTCATAGGGCCCGATCGACAGCGATCAGACCCAATAATATGAGAACTTTGTTTTTTCTAACAAACGAGATGTGTTTCCGGTTGAGAACTGTTACTTACTAGGGTTTACAACTTCTGCAGCTTTACTTTTAATCCGCAACTACAACTATGTCTGACTCGACTGCGGTTTGGCTTGACTGCTCGATCGGCAGTTCGCCACTATTCCAAGTTGTGTTCGGTTAATTTCTGCTGCGCCTGGGAATCTAGACCGGAGACACCATGTCTATATCCTCGAACTTTCTTTCTAAATATAGCGACCTCCTTTCTCTTTCTGTCCGGGTGTCTATTATTAAGTTAGCATGAGCTTTCCGAGGAGTAAAGCACAATTTGCAAAACTTGATAGGTCTTTACATTACTAAGTATAATGATATAAATATCCACATAGATGTAAGTTAGCACTCACGCACTCCGAACAAAGAAACCGGGTTTTTTCACCGAGATTGAGGATTTTAAGCAAGTATTTTGGTTAAAAAACCCGGTTCCTGGACACCCGTGCGTAAGTCCTATAAATTCTATTGTTGCTACATCTTTACATTCTTAACAGTTCTTGTCATGACTATTTCTCCTAAGTTTCTCACTGGCAGCCAAATCCGCCAAACATTCCTCGACTTTTATGCCCAGCGGGGACATAAAATCTTGCCGAGTGCTTCTTTGGTGCCCGAAGATCCGACAGTGTTGCTGACGATCGCCGGAATGCTACAATTCAAGCCGATATTTCTCGGACAGCGCGCCGCCGAATCACCGCGCGCCACCACTTCTCAAAAGTGCATCCGCACCAACGACATCGAAAACGTCGGCCGCACCGCCCGCCACCACACATTTTTTGAGATGTTGGGTAACTTCAGTTTCGGGGATTATTTCAAGAAACAGGCGATCGCCTGGGCGTGGGAACTTTCCACGGAAGTTTTCGGTTTACCAGCGTCGAATTTGGTTGTTAGCGTTTTCCGAGAAGATGACGAAGCTTTTGCAATTTGGCGCGATGAAATTGGCATTCCGGGCGATCGAATTCAGCGCATGGGAGAAGATGACAATTTCTGGCAATCCGGCCCGACTGGCCCCTGCGGCCCGTGTTCGGAGATTTACTATGATTTCCACCCAGAAAGAGGCGACAATATTGACCTCGAAGATGATAGCAGGTTTATTGAATTCTACAACCTGGTTTTCATGCAGTACAATAAAGATGCAGAGGGCAATTTAACACCGCTGCAAAATCAAAATATTGATACTGGCATGGGACTGGAACGGATGGCGCAAATCCTCCAGAAAGTCCCCAATAATTACGAAACAGATTTGATTTTTCCGATTATTCAATCGGCGGCGGAAATTGCCGGGATTGATTACCACAATAGCGATGAAAAAGTCAAGGTTTCGCTGAAAGTAATTGGCGACCATATTCGGGCTGTGGTGCACATGATTGCGGACGAAATTCGCGCGTCGAATGTTGGTCGGGGTTACATTTTGCGCCGGTTGATTCGCCGTGTGGTGCGTCACGGGCGACTGATTGGAATTCAGGGCGAATTTACGGTGCGGGTGGCTGAAAGTGCGATCGCCCTTTCGGAAGCTGCTTATCCGAACGTGCGGCGGCGGGAAGCTCAAATTAAGGCGGAATTGGCAAGGGAAGAAGCGCAGTTTCTCAAGACTTTGGAACGCGGAGAGAAGCTGCTGGAGGAAATTGTCGATCGTACAAAACAGCAAGCAAACCAACAAATCAGCGGTCAAGATGCTTTCACTCTTTACGATACCTACGGTTTCCCCTTAGAACTGACTCAAGAAATTGCTGAGGAACAGGGGATTTCTGTGGATTTGGACGGATTTGAAGCGGCGATGAAGGAACAGCAAACTCGCGCTAAAGATGCTCGCCAAACAATCGATTTGACTGTGCAGGGTTCTTTGGATAAGTTGGCTGAAACAATCCAAGGGACTGAGTTTGTGGGTTATGCTGAATTGTCGAGTTTAGCTGAGGTGGAAGTGATCTTGGTTGACGGCAAATCTGTGGAGGAAGCAGCCGCAGGTACCGAGGTACAAGTTGTTTTGAACCAAACGCCGTTTTATGCTGAATCCGGCGGACAAATTGGGGATAAAGGTTATTTGAAAAGCGGAGATAATGGTGATGGTTTGTTAGTAAGAGTTGATGATGTGAAGAAGGAATCGGATTTCTTCGTGCATTTCGGCTTTGTGGAACGGGGAACGCTGAGAGTTGGCGATAGTATTACGGCGAAAATTGACAATAGCGGTCGCCGCCGAATTCAGGCTAACCACACAGCAACTCACTTATTACAATCAGCTTTGCGAAAAATTGTAGACGATTCGATTTCGCAAGCTGGTTCGCTGGTATCGTCTGAGAGATTGCGGTTTGATTTCAATTCTCCGCGCGCTGTCACAGCAGAAGAGTTGCAGAAAATTGAGGATTTAGTTAATAGTTGGATTGCTGAGGCGCACGCTGCGGTCGTTGCAGAAATGCCGATCGCCCTTGCGAGAGAAAAAGGCGCGACTGCGATGTTTGGCGAGAAGTACGGCGATGTGGTGCGGGTAATCGATTTTCCGGGGGTTTCGATGGAATTGTGCGGCGGAACTCACGTCAGCAATACCGCAGAAATCGGGCTGTTTAAGATTGTTTCCGAAGCGGGGGTAGCGGCGGGAACTCGCAGGATTGAAGCGGTTTCCGGTCAAGCTGTTTTGGACTATTTGAATGTGCGCGATAAGGTGGTACGCGATTTGGGCGATCGATTTAAGGCTAAGCCTGAAGAATTGCCGAACCGGATTACTAATTTGCAGAATGAGTTGAAGGATACTCAGAAACATTTGGCTGCTGTGAAGTCGGAATTGGCGATCGCGAAATCCGACCAGTTGCTGAGTGCGGCGGAGGCGATCGGCGAATTCAAAATCATTGTAGCTCAATTGGGAGATGTGGATACAGAGGCGCTGAAAACTGCGGCGGAAAGATTGCAGCAAAAGTTAGGAAATGCTGCGGTTGTTTTGGCATCAATTCCTGAACCGGATAAGGTAAGTTTGGTGGCAGCTTTTAGTCCAGAAGTCAATAAGAAAGGATTGCAAGCTGGCAAGTTTATCGGGGGAATTGCTCAAATTTGCGGCGGAAAAGGCGGCGGGCGGCCGAATTTGGCGCAAGCTGGGGGACGCGATGCAAGTAAGTTGCAGGAAGCGTTGGAAAGTGCTCGCAATTTGTTAGTTGAAGGATTGGGGTAATCGGCCTTTTGTGTGGGGACACGATTCCGTGCATTAATGTCAACAAACACGTCAAACCCGCAGTCCGACAGGGTTTTAACCCCTGTCGGGCTTTCGGCTTAAATTGACACGACGAAAGGCATAGTGCCGTGTCCTGCTTTGCTACTTAATATTGAGGTACAGACGGGTCTACTTCTTCACTCCAAGCAGTAATTCCGCCCTTAACATTAATCCCCTCAATTCCAGCTTCCTTCAAAATCCCCAAAGCCTTCGCAGAACGTCCGCCCATTTTGCAGTGTGCAATCAAGCGGTGGCCGTTCAACAATTCCTTAACCTTAGCGACACCTGCGCCGTGTTCGATATCCGGCAAAGGAACCAAAACCGACCCAGGAATTTGACAAATTTGATACTCGTTGGGATTGCGAACATCCAACAATACAAAATCCTTCGCACCGCTGTCGATTAACTCCTTAAGTTCTTTGACAGTCATCTCAGGAATTTTCGTTTGCTGGCTTGCTTCCTCCGCTTTTGCTTGAGGAATGCCGCAGAATTGTTCGTAATCGATTAACTTTTCAATTACCGGGCGCACTGGATTAGGCCGCAGTTTCAATTGTCGGAACGTCATATCTAAGGCATTGTAAAGCAACAGTCTGCCGCTCAAAGTAGTGCCTTGACCCAAGATAATTTTGATAGCTTCCGTTGCTTGGATAGAACCGACAACTCCGCACAAAACGCCTAAAACGCCGCCTTCGGCACAAGAAGGAACCATGCCAGGAGGCGGGGGTTCCGGGTACAAATCGCGATAATTCGGGCCGCCTTCGTAGTTGAAAACTGTTGCTTGCCCTTCAAATCGGAAGATGGAACCGTAGACGTTGGGCTTGTTTAAAAGCACGCAAACGTCGTTCATCAAATAGCGAGTCGGGAAATTGTCCGTACCGTCAATAATGATATCGTAAGGAGTGGCAATGTCGATCGCATTTTCCGAACTAACGCGAGTTTCGTACAAATCAACTTGACAAAAAGGATTAATTTCTAAAATCCGATTTTTAGCCGACTCAATCTTCGGTTTCCCAACCCAAGAAGTGCCGTGAATTACTTGGCGCTGCAAATTGGAATGGTCTACAACATCAAAGTCTACAATCCCAATGCGGCCAACACCGGCGGCTGCTAAATACAGCAGCAACGGCGAACCGAGACCTCCCGTACCGATGCAGAGCACGCTGGCAGCTTTGAGACGCTTCTGCCCATCCAATCCAACTTCTGGCAGGATCAGGTGGCGAGAGTAGCGTTCGTATTCTTGTTTGTTGAGCTGGATCTCCTCCAGATTAGGATTTAGCATGATATTGTGTGTAGCGCAGATTTTGAATTACATCCTATCTGAATCTTTCGCATTTTTACGTGTTTGTTATTTTTACTAATTATTTCTTAATCTCAGTCGGTTCCACTAGGCGAATTTCCTCTGCTTGAAAGTTCCCCTCTCCGTCAAGACTCCAACTGCGGAGGTCTTCTGAACAGCCTTGTCGGACTGACACAATGATGTAAGAGTATTGGGCCCAGGCCAATGTTCGATCGCACTCTGAGGGCACTGCGGGACAATCCGTATGGGAATGATATATACCGATAATATCCAGAGTGCGATCGCGCCCATGTTTCATCGCCCGCAACATATCTTCGGGTCTAATAGCATACCTGCGTCTTTCTGTCAAGCCTTTTTCTTCCGGCCAATTCTCCTGGGCCTCAGCACTCCAAGCATTCTCAGTCGGCCAAACTTCTACTATATTTTTAACATCGCCAGTAACTCGACCGAGCAACAAACCGCAGCATTCTTCAGGATAAGCGCTTTGGGCGTGGGTACGCATGGATAAAATATGAGAGTCGGAAAGTGCGATCGGCTGCATAGGATTTTATTGTAGATTTTATTGTAGTTTTTTTTGTAAAGTGCGATTCCCTGCGGGATAGCTACGCTTCACGGGCTTTTTTTTAATTGTGGAACAGGCATCTTGCCTGTTCAATAATGGATTTTCTGGAGATGTCTATTGATTTGACATTCCTGTAGCTGTTTGCAAAATACTTCTATAAGCAATAACAGCTTCTGTTTGGTTAACATATCCTACATATTGACTCAATACAGAAAAGTCTAACTCAGGCAAAAATTCACTGCTGGAAATTAACTCATAACCAGACTCCCGCAAGTGGTAAAGAGAAAATTGATCGTTAGCCCAAAACCAGACTTCAGGAACCTGCAAACCGCGATACACCTCCAGCTTGTCAACACCGCCGCTAGTCAGAGCAATTTCTATCACAATATCCGGGACTTCTGCAAGTAAACCTAAACAGTAACACTCATCTGGTTCCGCACCCCGTCTCACAGCTTCGCGGCGAAATGTAGTATTTCCGTAACCGTTGAGATTAATTAGCCTTTCAAACGCATAAGTTTCTATCAACCGGGCAATAATTGTTTTAAGCCTTTCATGTTCTGGCGAATTTGTCATAATAATTTCTAACGTTCCTTCCAAGTACGTCATTCTGGGAAATTCATCGACAAATATATCGGAAAGCTGCTCGTATTGTTCCCAAGTCACATCATATAGAATGACGCGCTGTTCAGTCGCTGGAGCGAGAGTTTTTGGATCTAAAAGTAGCATAATTAATAACCTGCACTTAAGATATCTCAACGTTAGATTTTTTCGTTCCTTCTCAACTTCTTCTCTGTGTCCTCTGCGGCCTCTGCGGTTCGTTAAAAAAGTTCCTATATAAATTTAACGAACCGCGAAGACGCTTATGACACAAAGGAAGAGAAGAGAAGGGGAAAAAGAGTTAATTCAATCAAGTCGGAGTTTGCTGCAACTCAGGCCGCTCATCTGGAACGATCGCACCTTCGACAGGACACACCTGCAAACAAATACCGCAGTCAATACAGGTATCAAAATCAATCCAAAACCAATCAGTCCCCTTGACATTTTTGCCGGGGCCGGGATGAATACAAGCAACCGGACAAGCGCCAACGCAATCAGCAACTCCCTCGCAAATATTCGTAACAATAGTGTGTGCCATAGTGTTCTCTCTAAAGATTTTAGGTAGATAGGGAATTAGCAATTAGTAATTGGCAAAACCTTCTCTGAATCAGCAGGATACATAATATCATATCGGGTGATTTTTAACCAATTACCAACTACTAATTACCAATTACCAATTAGCCTAATTTACCGTTTCAATTGTTGGCAATCCTTCGACATTTACCCAAGCAATTTGAGCAATTCGTCGATCGCGCGCGTATTCCCGCGCCCCCTCCTCCGTCTCCCGACTCTCCAAATCTATTTCCACCCGAACTAGGTGAGTAGACTCTCGGAGTTTGCGAGCGTAAGCAAACGCGGCGGCACTAGCTTCAGGAGTTTGAGCCACAACCAACCAGTCGCTAGCTGGCGTCTGGCTGGGCAATTGCCCCTCTGTCAGCAAAACTTGGTGCAACTCTTCAATATTTAGACAAAACCCAATGCCGGGGGAATTTTGCCCTTGCGGGTCGAACAGTCCCAACAGTTGGTCGTAGCGTCCCCCTTGTCCTAAAACTCGCTGTCCTGTCTTGCTGCTGCTGACAACTTCAAACACAATTCCAGTGTAGTAGTCAAATGTTTGAATTAAACTCAAATCGAGGTGAATGTGAGATTTGAGATTGGGAATTTTTGACTGACATTGGTGCAGCAATTCGATCGCTGATTTGAGATTATTTAACGCGGCTTGCTGCGGCACATCTAAATCCAGCTTGGCAACAATTGGCAACACTTCTTCTGGCCGGCCGCGCAAGTCAAACAACAGCAGAGCTCTTTCTCGCAATTCCGTTGACAGCGGCAAAGTTTCCAAAGCAATTCGATCGAGATTGGCGATCGCCCCCCGAACTTTTTGGCGCACGTTTGGCGGAAACGGTTCCAGCAATCTTGCAGTCAAGCCCGCTTCTCCCAAAACCAAATGCCACTCATCAATTTCCAAGCTCTGCAAGCACTCAGACAGCAGCAGCAGCACTTCCGCATCCGCAACCGTCCCCCCCGCGCCAAGCAGCTCTACGCCAGCTTGATAGAACTCCTGTTGCCCGCCTGAGCCAGTATCTGGGCCTTTGCGGAACACGTTAGCGTTGTAGTAGAGGCGCTGAGGCTGCCAGCGAGTCCCTGCCATCCGCATTGCAGCCGCGCGCGCGATGGATGCTGTCAATTCCGGCCGCAAACCAAGTTCTCCATCCTCGGCGTCTTGCAATTGAATTAAGGTCGATCGGTCGATCGCGCCCCCAGCCATCAAAGTCTCCAGCCTTTCTAGAGTAGAGGTAATAATCCGGTGATAGCCCCAGCGGTGAAAAACCTGCTGTAAGCGCCGTTCGATCGAAATTTTTTGAGCAACGTCAAGGGGCAATAAATCTCTTGCACCGGATGGGGGTTGGTGAACCATATCAATTTTAGATTTTAGACTTTAGATTTTAGATTGGGCTTAGAAGCTTAGCTTTAGGGGACGGTGTTAAAGTCGAACCAGGCAAGCTTAACATTCGACTTTAACAAATTAATGTGTCATATCAATTTTAGATTTTAGATTTTAGATTTTAGATTGGGCTTAGAAGCTTAGCTTTAGGAGAGGCTGTTAAAGTCGAATCAGGCAAGCTTAACCTTCGACTTTAACAAATTAAGGCGTGATAGCGTTTTGGTTTGCATGGGAATAATCATTTTCCCCGTCAGTGCGATCGTCCCGCTCTTTCTGGAGCAGCCACGATCGCGGGACGATCGCACTGACGGTACAATTCCGATTGGGTTCCGAGGTAATCTCACCAGTTCTTGATGCTTTTGAGCGAGATCACTTCACTGCTGAGCAGTTTACCAATTTCTAAATATTCCCGACTCACAACTCACAACTTCTCACTTCTTCTTCCCACCAAACAAACTTGCAAAAAATCCTGGTTTCTCGTCACCTTTTTTGGCTTTTGCGGAAGCTTGTTCCAGCTTTTTCTTAACCTCCAAAGCCGTCGGTTCTTCAGGATTTGATGCCAAAGCTTTGTTCATCTCAAGTTTTGCCATTGTGGCTTGATTTTGTTCAAGGTAACACATTGCTAACATAGCGTGAGCCTTGCTTTGTTTTGGATCGCGCTTCAGGGCTTCCCTCAACTCCAAACTTGCTTTAGCGTAATTTTTGCTGTCCATAAATCCTTGAGCTCGGCGACAATAGGCGTCGGTTCGCGGGTCTATGACCGGAATTGGGGTTGGGGTTGGGGTTGGGGTTGGGGTTGGGGTTGGGGTTGGGGTTGGGGTTGGGGTTGGGGTTGCATCTTTTATGGGTGAAGCGGGTGTAATCCCAACACCACCAAGGCGCTCTTTTCGCAGCAAATAAACCATGTTGAGTTCGCTAATTTGATCGATCGCCTCTTGCGTTTCCTTAACTGATTCGTACTGCTTGAGAGCGAGTTTGCTAACTGCTGTTTTGTAAGCTTCTTCCCAATCTTTAGCGGTAGCTAACTGTTTGGCTGCTTCGCTTTCAATGTGCATTTTCGCCTGTTCTTTAACGACGCGCTTGGCGATGGCTGCTAATAGCAGGCTGTATTCTTTGCGATCGCTTTCCTTAGAGAATTTGTTGTAAGCCGGATTGACTACTTTTGACAAAAATTGGTTAGCCCAATCTTTATCTGCTTGGCTTTCAAAAGAGCAAGTATCCGAATGCAACCGGCGGGCGATTTTCATGTAGCGCTTGCGGATGTCGTTAAACTCGGCGTCTAAGGGAATTCCCAAAATTGCGTGCTGATCTGTAAAGTCATACTTGAACAGCCCTTTTGTCATTTCAAAAGACATAACTTTTACTCTTCCTTTCCTGGCTTTTCACTATTCTTTAATGTAGCTTGAGTCAAGGGGTTCTGACCCCCGTACTACCCCCGATCTATTGCTGGGGGGCGCTACTTCCAAGAAGATAAGGGAGGAACGGCTAGCAGTGCGCTGCTGAGTTCGGCGTGTATTTTGCTGTTTGTGGCCAAAACCCGACCCGAGTTCATCTCAAAGGCACTGCCGTCATAAGCTGTAACTTGACCTCCGGCTTCGGAGACGATGAGTACACCTGCTGCTACGTCCCAAGGGGCGAGTCCCCGTTCCCAGTATCCGTCCGATCGCCCCATCGCCAGGTGTGCGAGGTCTAGGGATGCGGAACCGCTGCGCCGCACGCCTTGGGTGAGGTGGGTGAGGTGACAGAATTCGGCATAATTATTGTCTGCTGTTTCCCGTCGATCGTATGCAAAGCCAGTGACTAGCAAGCTGGTTCTCAATTCTGAGATTTGGGAAACTTCGATCGGCAAACGGTTGCAGGTTGCTCCCAATCCTTTGCCTGCCCGAAACAATTCATTATGAAAAGGGTCGTAAATTACTCCAATTTGTGGTATACCGTCGATTAAAAGTCCGATCGACACGGCCCAAAAAGGATATTGGTGAGCATAATTTGTTGTGCCATCCAAAGGGTCGATCGCCCACAGGTATTTGCTGCTAGCATCCCCTAATTTGCCGGATTCTTCGGCGAGGATGGCGTGGTCGGGTACGTGGCGGCCCAGAATTTCTAAGATGACCGCTTCTGAGGCTTTATCGGCTTCTGTGACTAAATCGCCCGATCGGCCTTTTTCTTGAATTTTTTCTAAATTTCCGCAGAAAGATTTCAGGACGGAACCGGCGGCTAGGGCTGCTTCGGTGGCTATTTCTAAGAAGTTTTGCAGTTGATTGTCTGTCATTTGTTAGTTGTCAGTTGTCAGTTGTCAGTTGTCAGTTGTCAGTTGTCAGTTGTCAGTTGTCAACAATTCCCAACTGACCGAAAGCATCCACGATACCCGCCACGTGATTCATCCGTCCCGAAATAAAAACCTGTACCCGATGAAACTTGCCCCCCGAATTTATCGGTGGGGTCAATGCTTCAATCTAAAATCTAAAATCTAAAATCTAAAATCGATTGACTATTTCCGATTTTGCTGCCGAAATTCTGCGGGAGTTTGGCGCAAAGCTCGTTCTGGATTCCACAGGCCTTTACCCATGAGTCTCGCCCATTCTTGAGCGTTGATGAGTCGCTGCTGATATTTGGTGTTGGGCGATCGCACCGAGGCCAGGGCATAACCTTCTTTGACTAGCTGTTCGTTGAGCAAATTTTTATCTTGCCACAAGTAGGCTAGTTTGCGATCGAACTGGTCTTTCTGTTCCATGTCGGATTCTAACAATACCTGTTTTCCCCTAGTTAGCTGTTCTAGTCTTTGTTTGGCTGCTTCTCCCCAAGGCTGCTGTTTTAAATCCGGTGCATCAATACCAATCAGCCTGATTTGTTCTAATAAGGCTATTTTGTCGGCTGTACTGATAACTTCGATTGTTTGCCCGCTGATGGCCCTTTCTACTTTGGCGATCGTACCTTGGGGCATTTCTGGTTTTTGGCAGCTAGCTAACAACAGACAAAGGGCGATCGCACATAATCGATAAAGCATGGATAATTGGTAGTTGATTATTTATCAAATTGCCTTATTCTTCATCCAACGGCAAACCGGCTTTAACTTTACCTTTGCCGAAGTAGCGACCGAATTGCAGTTCGTACACTTCGTCTTCGTCTTGCGTCTCTACCTCGATGTTGGAACGGGGATAGCTGACGCACAGCAGGGCATAACCTTCTTTTTGCAGTTCCACAGAAAGCCCCATTGCTTCTGGCTGGTGCAGTTCCCCCGAATTGACGCGCACCGCACAGGCGGTACAAGCGCCGTTGCGGCAGGAAAAGGGCAATTCTACTCCTTGGTTTTCGGCGCTTTGAAGGATGTAGCGGTCTTCGGGTACTCGCACGGTGTGGCGATCGCCTGTCTGTCTGTTATGAATTTTAATTGTGTAAGAGTCAGTCATGGAATTTTAGATTTTAGATTTTAGATTTTAGATTGGGGTTTGGCGGGCAAACTCCTTTAGATGAAGGGGTTTGCGACATAGGTAGGAGAATCCAAGCCGGCTCGTTTGACACCCTATCCACATTAAACAGTAAATTTATGCCGTTACCCCTTCCCAAATCAGATTTGTTCTGTTAATATAGTTTAGCTGTGGCTAAATGAATTAATTTAGCCCTGGAGAGGTGGCCGAGCGGTTGAAGGCGCACGCCTGGAAAGTGTGTTTAGGGCAACTTAACGAGGGTTCGAATCCCTCCCTCTCCGTTAAACAAGCTGTTCAGGCAAAAAAAACAGCTTGCAAAAAAAATCTCTGATATGAGATAAATAGTTTGATTAGAGCGAGATCCCTTGAATTCTTTGAGAAAAATCAAGGGATCTCGCTTTTATATTTTTGAGTGTAAATTACGGGCGATCGCGGGGAAAAATACGCCCAGATATAATGCCAATACTAGGGCGTCGGTTCAGTATTAGGAGTTGACAAAACACACTGAAAATGATATGTGAATTGAAAATCCTGTTAAATTC